>JBCAWW010000205.1:0-8156 GCA_038534415.1 Bacteroidota bacterium
GTCAAACTATTACTGAGACCCAATTTATTCAGGTCTTTAATAGCCCTGAGGTCAATTTTACGGGTGGACCAAGTCCTGTTTGTCAGGATGCTCCGGTAAATTTTACCTCTCAGGTACAATTAGGCTCTGCCCCCATTACCACCTATCTCTGGGATTTTGGTGATGGCTTCAACGGTAGCCAAGTCAACCCCACTCACGCCTATGGCCTCGGTGGGATTTTTGGCGTTACCCTGCAAGTAACGGATGTCAATGGTTGCTCCGATCTGCTTTTTAAGCCCAACTTCATCAGTGTCAATGCGACCCCCGATGCGGATTTTGTGGCCGACCAAACCGTTGCCTGTGATCCGCCCTTGACAACTCAATTTACCAGCCTGACGACTCAGCTGGGTTTGACCCACGCCTGGGTACTTAATGGCGCAGCCAATTCTTCCGCACTGGTCAATCCCTCATATACCTATACCGCTAACGGTAGTTATACGGTTCAACATACCGTTACAGATGCATTGGGCTGTACACAGACAGTTTCCAAGCCTGCTTTTATCCAAATTGGACTCAATGCGGTTACGATTCAGGCGAGTGATACCGTAGTCTGTCCGGGCGATACCGTACAGTTTTATTGTGGCAATCTCAATGGTACGGGTATTAGCTGGGATTTTGGCCTTGGCGGCGGGATCGTCTATGGTTGTACGCAAGAGCAAGAATACAATGTGCCCGGCCTCTATCTCGTATCGCTAAGCTTTACCGATCCAGACGGTTGTTTCTATACCGGCACACAAACAATACGAGTCAGTGAGCCCCCATCGGTGTCTTTTTCTCCTGATCCTAGCTCGCATTGTCGCCCTCCTTTCATCACCAATTTTACCAACAATACCACCAACGGCTTTAGCTATGTTTGGCAGTTTGGCGACGGCAATACGTCCACCGCTGTAAATCCAACCCATACCTATCCGCCCTTTATGGCTGCCAAGCAATATGATGTACGCTTGATCGCCACCAATGATGATGGTTGTGTCTCTGATCTTAAATTGAACGGTGCCGTAAGAACTGGAGCTACGATTGCCCAACCCATCATAGATTTTGGCTCAGGTTGTGCGCCGCTCACGGTCAATTTTTTGGATGGTAGTTTTGCGACCTCTGCTATTACTAGCTGGCAATGGGATCTCGGCAACGGCACCACTGCCAATACCCCTAATATTACCACTACTTATCTTGATTCAGGCTACTATGCAGTGAGTTTGATTATCGAGGACGTTATCGGCTGTCGTGATACCTTTGACATAGATACCTTTATTCGTGTTGGTTTACCCGTGCAACCTGATTTCGAAGTAGATACCATCATTTCTTGCGCAGGAGACTCAATCAATTTTACCAATCTTACCCCCGGAGGCGATACGCTCAATTATGTCTGGGATTTTGGGGATGGGGAAAACTCCCAAGCCTTCGAACCGATCCATTTTTTCAAGGATACCGGCTTCATGGATATCACCCTCACTTCCTATGAGCGCGGTTGCCCAGATAGTGTTACCAAATCGGCTCATGTCTACATACTAGGACCGGTTGCTAATTTTGATATTCCCAACCAATTTTTTTGCGAGGTGCCGACGACCATTCCCATGGCTGATGCCTCGATCGATGCCAACGGCTGGTTTTGGGAGTTTGGCGATGGAGGCATTGACTCCGTCGAAAACCCCTCCCACACCTACAATAGTTCGGGAAATTATATCGTCAAGCTGACGGCTACCAATGATAGTACGGGTTGTACCGATGTCAAATCTAAAGCGATTCAAATCAAAGCGGTGGAGGCGAGTTTCAATCCGAGTGTTACTAGCGGTTGTGCGCCATTGACGGTTACTTTCAACAATATTTCGCAAAACATCACCAAAAGTACTTGGGACTTCAATGCCGGAACCCCGGTCTACCTAGTGACCAGCCCGGTCTTTACTTTTACGCAGCCCGGAGTTTATAATGTCAACCTAAAGGTAGAGTCAGGCCCTCTATGCTCTGATGATACCACGATACAAATCACCGTTTACAAACCGATCGCCTCTTTTTGGACCGATACAACCACCGTCTGTGCCTTTGAAACAGTAGAGTTTCAACCATTGGTTAGTTCTTTGGCTCCGGTAGTCAATTATGCTTGGGACTTTGGCCCCGCGACGCTGAGTTCTCCGCAGGATACCGTCAGCTATACCTATACCGACCAAGGCTATTGGGATATCAATTTGATTGTCACCGACTCTGTCGGCTGTATGGATACCGTCTTTCGAGAAAATTATGTCTACGCTGGCGTACCGGTGGCAGGCATCACGCTGCCCGATCCCTTCAATTGTCCCGACAATCTCATCGACTTTGACAATACCTCCTTTGGTACGGATTTGACCTACCTCTGGGACTTTGGCGATGGGACGACCAGCACTCTATTTGAACCTCAACACACCTACAATGGCTTGGGCGTATTTCCTGTGAGCTTGTCCTTAGTGGACTCCTTGGGCTGTGATACTACCAGTACGATACCGATTACGATTGCCGAGCCCATTGCCAGTATCGCAGCAGATACGACCAGTATTGATTGTCCTCCTTTGCCCGTACAGTTTAGTGCGGCAAACCTCTCCGGTCATAATTTTGCTTGGTTTTGGGATTTTGGTGATGGCAATACCTCCGTAGCCCAAAATCCAACTAAACTCTATACCGTTGCAGGAGACTATACGATCACCATGGTCGCGACGGCCCCGACAGGCTGTGCCGATACTGTTACCCTTAATCAACAAATACAGATCGGAGGCCCTTCGGGTAACTTTAGTTTTACCCCTGATTCTGGCTGCCCCGGAACCCAGGTTGCTTTTAGTGCTCAAGTCAACAATCCCGCCATCACCTTTCAATGGGATCTTGGCGGAGGAGTACTTACTGGCGATCCGGCGCCCATCCAAACTTACCATCAAGCGGGCGTTTATCAACCTTTATTGATTTTGACGGATACAGGAGGCTGTGAGGTCTTTGTACCGAGTAGTGATAGTCTGGTCATTTTTGAACCGCCCCAAGCCAATTATGGGCTCAGTGATGCGGTGGTCTGTGATAGTGCCACCATCTTATTTGCCGATAGCAGTACGAGCAATGTGCCCCTCACGAGTCTCTTTTGGGATTTTGGGATCCTTGGCACTTCAACGCAAAGCAACCCCTCGATTTTTTACGATCAGCTCGGGACCTATCCCGTTACGCTCATGGTGGAGGATTCTTTGGGTTGTCGGGATACGATATCGATTGCCCAGCAGATTTTGGTAGCGGCTTCGCCGAACGCTCAGTTCATGCCGAGTGATTCGGTGGGTTGTATGCCTTTGGGATTGAGTTTTATGGATCAATCTGCTGCGCAGAACGCTACTCTGCAGACTTGGGACTGGGCGTTCGGCGATGGAGCCGGAAGCTCTAACCAACAAAACCCCAATTATATCTACCCGCTCGACGGTAGCTTCACGGCCCAACTGCTCATCACCGATAGCAATGGTTGTGTTGACTCCACTACACGCAATATCTTGGTCAATCCGCTACCTGAAATAGCCTTTGAAGGCATCGATAGCCTTGGGTGTGCGCCTCAGCCTGTACAGTTTTTTGTCCAAACTCCGACTGCCGTAGATTGGCAATGGGACTTCGGAGATGGCAGCCCACTAGACTTTGACGAGGAACCCACCCACCTCTATACCGCAGATGGTAGCTATTCGGTCCAGCTCCAAGTGAGCGATGCCAATGGTTGTGTCGATACTTTGCGCAAACCAGATTATATCGTTCTCTCAAGGCCAGTGGCTGACTTTAGCCTCAATGATTCTATCCTCTGTCCGGGGGAAGACCTAATCTTGACGGATCAGACCAGCAGTATGTGGCCGCTCGTCTCTTGGGATTGGGACTTTGGCGATGGGCTAGGGGTGAGTACGCAAGCAGATCCCTCCTATCAATACAGCAATGCTGGCACTTTTGATATTCGCCTTCGGGTGCAAGACTCTCTCGGTTGTACTGATGAAATCACCCTACCCAATGCGGTAAGTGTGCTGTCTGATTTGATCCCAACTGTGCCTGAAATCATTACGGTCAATGTCTTGGATCAACAAGCGGTGCAAGTTCGATTCCGGGCTTATGACAATGTGCGAGATGACTTTGAAAGCTATATCATTTATCGCTCCACTGACGGACTCAATTTTACACCACAGCAGACCATCACCGATGTGCAAGACACGATCTGGGTCGATCAAAATGTGGATAGCGAGAGCACTGATTACTGCTATCGCTTGGTGGTATCCAATCTGTGCGATAAGCTTTCGCCTATCGAAGCCAGTGAAACGCATTGTACGATTTGGCTGCAAGCCTTTAGCGGAGTCGATCAAATCGAATTGACATGGACTCCTTATCGAGGCTGGGATGTGGTCGAACGATATGAAATCTATCGAGTACAAGATTATAATCCCGCGACGGCGACCTTCTTTGTAAGCTTGCCTGGTGATCAGACGTCATTTATAGATACGGCTATGTTTTGTTACGATAGCGTATCATATCGGGTCTTGGGCTTTACCAATGGCGGTATCACGAGTTGGGGCAATGTGGCCGCTGAAGCCCCTCAGCACCTAGGGCCTCCTATCCCGATGCATATGGACTTGGCTACAGTGGTGCTAGATAGCTTTGTTTATCTGGAATGGGGAATCGTTCCCCAAGGGGAAAACCTTACTGCTGTCATACTCGAAAAAGATGCTGGCAGCGGCTTTGCCGAACTCCTGCGCCAAAGTCCTGCTGACATCAACCGCCTGTATCAGGATTTTGATGTCAATGTCTCCGACCAATCGTATCAATATCGAATTTCTGTGGAGGATACCTGTGGTGATCGAAGTCCCGATGGACGTTTGGCAACGAGTCTACATCTCCAAGCAGGCAAAGTTGACGGCCAGGTAGCTCTCAATTGGACGCTCTATGAAGAATGGCCCGAAGGCGTCAAAGAATATCGGGTAGAGGTCTTTAATGAAGATATCGCTAATTGGGAGTTGTGGGCTAGCTTGGAAAATGACTCTCTAGGTCGATTGATTCCGGATCTGAGTCAGCGAGAATATTGCTTTAGAGTTTGGGCTTTTGGCTTTGAATCTTGGCAGCGCTCTGTCTCCAATGAAGATTGCATCCCGGCAGGACCAATCGTCTTCGTACCCAATGCCTTTAGCCCCAATAATGATGGCAAAAATGATGTCTTTGATGTGCAGGGACTATACTTGGAAGACTTTGAGATTCAGATCTTCAATCGTTGGGGAAGAGAGGTTTTTGCTTCGCAAAACGTCGGCAGCAGTTGGGATGGAATGGTCAATGGTAAAGCCTCGCCAGAAGGGGTATATGTCTATATCATCCGAGGATTCGACGAATTTGGCGATAGAGTAGAGCGTAATGGTACTGTTACGCTGGTAAGGTAGGGACAAATTTTCTACCTTTGGCAAAATTTTCGACTACCCATGAAGATTAGCTATAACTGGCTGAAAGAATATATAGATTTCGACTATTCCCCTGCGGAACTAGGCGACGTACTCACCAATCTCGGTCTCGAAATCGGTAAGATAGAGGAGATCGGCGGTATCAAAGGCGGCTTAAAAGGCGTTGTGGTTGGGCATGTAAATGCTACAGAGCAACACCCCAATGCAGATCGCCTACGCGTGTGCAAAGTAGATGTCGGGGCCGAAGAAGCCCTCAATATCGTTTGCGGCGCTCCCAATGTTGCCGCTGGCCAAAAGGTTGCGGTAGCGACTGTGGGCACTATTTTGTATCCCTTTGGCTCAGAAGATGCCCTCAAAATCAAAAAGGGCAAAATCCGTGGTGAAGTTTCTCTCGGCATGATTTGCGCCGAGGACGAGCTCGGCATCGGTACCGATCATGACGGGATTTTGGTATTGGATGAGTCCGCTACCGTAGGCGCTCCTGCCATCGACTATCTTACATTTGAACAAGATTTTGTTCTCGAGATTGATTTGACCCCCAACCGCATCGATGGAGCCTCGCATTATGGTGCCGCTCGTGATGTGGCTGCCTTCATGCGTAAGCAAGCTCGCTTGCCAGAGATTAGCTTAAAAGCGTCTGACCTCAAGGACAAAAATCCGATCCCGGTAACCATCGAAGATCAGGAACGCTGTCGTCGTTATGCTTCGATCTATATCGAAGGGGTGACCGTTACTGAGAGCCCCGAATGGCTCAAAAAACGACTTCAATCCATCGGCCTACGTCCGATCAACAATATCGTGGACATCACCAACTATGTGCTCCACGAACTCGGCCAGCCCATGCATGCCTTCGATGCAGACCAACTAAGCGGCAAGGAAATCATTGTCAAAACGCTGCCCGAAGCACAAAAATTCACTACCCTCGACGAAGTCGAGCGTGAGTTGCTTGCCGAAAAGGACCTTATGATCTGTGATGCAGAGAAGCCTCTTTGTATCGCGGGTACTATGGGGGGCATCAATTCTGGCGTTACCTTCGATACCAAAAACGTCTTTCTCGAAATCGCTTGGTTTGATCCAGGTACGGTACGCAAGACCTCTAAGCGTCTAGGCATTTCGTCTGATTCTTCTTTTCGCTATGAGCGGGGTGCTGATCCTGCCATGATCCCGACCACCGCCATGAGAGCGGCTAGCTTGATCGTCGAATTGGCGGGAGGTACAGCTTCTGAAATGAGCGATGTCCAGTATGGTGAATTTGCTCCCTATGCGGTTGATCTTTCGCTTCGCAAAACGGCGCGTATCGTCGGTCAGGACCTCGGCAAAGAGGAAGTAATCGATATTTTGAAGCATCTTGAAATCAATGTAGAGGAAGATGCAGATGGCGATACACTACATTTGGAAGTGCCATTTTATCGGGTCGACGTACAGCGCGATGTGGACGTGATGGAGGACATCTTACGGGTTTATGGCTACAACAATGTGGCCTTGCCTGAACAAATGAGTTCTGCCATTCAGTATGAGCCTTATCGAGATGCATTTCGCTTGAAAGAAAATTTTGCCAATCGCCTCAGCGCGACGGGCTTTTATGAAGTATTGAACAATTCCCTCGTCAATGAGGAAGAAGCGGCCGAAGATGCCGTGCATATTGTCAACCCTCTCGGTCCCGAAACAGGTATCATGCGGCAGTCGCTACTGCCGGGCATTTTGGAAAACATCCAGTTTAACCAAAATCGCCAGAATGAAGACCTCTCTTTTTATGAGTTTGGTAAGACTTATTGGGAAGACGAAGAGGGCTACCATGAGCATGAGTGGCTAGCGATTGCGATCACAGGTCAAAAGCATCCGACCCATTGGGAGGCTAAGAGCCCGAAAGTGAGTTTAGGAACCCTCGCACGAGAGGTAGAGCGTATCCAAAATTGGTTTGGCTTCAAAGGCACCATCGAAGAAACCGAGCAACCGGACTTGGCCTACGGCTTGTCGCTTGTTGTCAATGAGGAGGAAGTACTTTGGTATGGCAAGGTCAATGAAGAGCTAGCCGAAGAATACGATCTCCGCAATGAAGTCTTTTATTTAATCGCTGATTGGCCGGCATTGGTAGATTTATACTACAGCAAGAAAGTCAAATATCAGCCGATTGCGAGCTTCCCCGGCACTCGTCGCGACATCAGTATGTTTGTGGATGAGATGGCGAGTTTTGATGAGATCCGCAAAGTGATCCTCAAAGCCAATCCAAAGCTGATCCGTTCTGTCGATCTGCACGATGTTTATATGGGCAAAGGTATTCCTGCTGGCAAGAAGAGCTACTTGGTCTCTATGGAGCTACGTGATGATCGTCAGACCATTGCCGATAAAGCGGCAGACAAGACTAGCCAGCGTGCTTTTATGCTACTCGAGAAGGAGCTAGGAGCAGAGATTCGGAAGTAGGTTTTTTTTTACTGCTTCGCAGAACGCTTGGCTCCGTTCCGCGAAGCGGCCAATAAAAATGTCGGCTACAGCAATAAGTTGCTAGATCCCAAAATGTAGCTAGGCGCTTATATGCCGCACCCAAGAGAGAGAAGCTTTCCGCGTCCCGATCTAGAAATCGGGATCCGGTATGAGGGCTTTTTTCTAGTACTTTGGACAAAAAACTTTCAGTGTCATCTCGTACAAATGAAATGCGATGCGGAATCTTGAGAGAAAATCGTTCCGCGCAGCGGAAATTCCCTCCTC
>JBCAWW010000206.1:0-8142 GCA_038534415.1 Bacteroidota bacterium
GCCAAAGGCTGGGCTCCTGGCAAAGTAGGAGAGATCAACGGCAAGAAGCGTCAATTAGTAGGTCCTGCCTTCAACGAAAAAGTCTTAGAAGCGCCTACCACCGGCATCGCTAAGTTTGACTACGCCGCTAATTTTGAAGACTTCCTTGCCCAGAGACCAATTGATCAACCTTTCTGCTTTTGGTATGGCTCTCTAGAACCTCATCGCGCTTATGAGTACGGTACTGGCGTTCGCCTAGGCGGAAAAAAACCAGAAGACATCGATGATCTATTTGGCTTTTTCCCAGATCTAGATACCGTTCGCAATGATGTGCTAGACTATGCGTATGAACTAGAATATTTTGACCAACATCTAGGCAAAATGCTGGCTGCGCTTGAAGCAATGGGAGAATTAGAGAATACCCTAGTCATCGTTACCGCCGACAATGGCATGCCTTTCCCAAGGGTCAAAGGCCAAGCGTATGAGCGATCCAACCACCTGCCACTAGCCATGATGTGGGGCAAGGGCATCAAAGATCCGGGGCGGGTCATTGAAGAATTTGTCAGTTTTGCAGACTTTAGCCCAAGCCTACTTGATCTCGCCCATATCGATCCCCAAACAGCTGGTATGCAGCCATTTGAAGGACATAGTCTCAGAGAAATTTTAGAGAACCGGAGAAGCGTTCCCCGCAGGGAGCATATCCTCATCGGCAAAGAAAGACATGATGTCGGACGACCAAGGGATCTGGGCTATCCAATCCGGGGCATCGTCAATCATGACTTTACATTTTTGGTCAATTATAAAGCTGAACGCTGGCCCTCAGGCAATCCTGAAACGGGTTACTTAAACTGCGATGGTGGGGCTACTAAAACGGCCATCTTGCATCAGAGGCGCTTTCAGCAGGATAGTACTTATTGGAAATTAGCCTTCGGTAAACGCTCAGGTATAGAACTTTATGACCGCAAAAAAGATCCCGATTGCCTTAGCAACCTAGCCTGGGATTCGACCTATACGAGCATTCGTCAGTCTCTCTTCCAACAGCTCATCGCTGAGCTTAGGGCCCAAGAAGATCCGAGAATCGTAGGCTGGGCAGATATCTTTGACCATTATCCCTACGCTAATGAAGGTAATCGTAATTTTTACAAGCGCTTCCAAGCAGGGGAACTGGGCCCTGAAGCCACAGGCTGGGTAAATCCGGATGATTATGAGCAGGATTGAAAACAGCTTTTTTGTAGTTTCAGGCTATGAAAAAACTGCTTTCTACCTTATTCGTGCTACTCATATGTCTTAGTAGCATCGCCCAGATGCCCAAAATTCTCGACCTCCAGCAAAGAGGCGAACTAAGAGACGAATGGCTAAAAAATCGTTTTGAAACTGTCCTACCAGATCTTATGCGTCGGGAAGGGATCGATATGTGGGTCATGATATCACGGGAGTACAACGAAGATCCTGTACTCAAGACGATGCTACCTTCTAGTTGGATGTCGGCTCGCCGAACGACTATGCTCCTGATCTATGACAATGGCGAAAAGCTAGAGACTTTGGCTTGTGCCCGTTATGATGTGGGGGAGATATTCAAGAAGGCTTGGGACAAAGAAAAACAAGCCGATCAATGGCAGCAATTGGTAGACCTTATTGCAGAACGTAATCCCCAGAAAATAGCCCTTAACCGATCGGAACATTTTGCTTTAGGCGATGGGATGAGTGCCTTTCATTATGCCGAGTTTCAAAGCCGTTTGCCTAAGCAGTATCGTGATAGGGTCGTCTCCGCCGAACGCTTAGCTGTGGGATGGATGGAAACCCGTACCGCCGAAGAAATGGTCGTTTATCAGCAAGTTTGCCGGATCGCGCATGAAATCATTGCCGAAGGTTTTTCTGAGCAGCTCATTCAACCAGGAGTAACATCCACCGATGAAGTGGTCTGGTACTATCGCAATCGCATCAATGAATTAGGGCTTGACGCATGGTTTCACCCCACGGTAGACATTCAACGCCACGATCCCGAAAACTTTGATCATCTGGGTTCCTTTTCCAAGCGCCCTGATAAGCAGATTATTCAGCCCGGAGATTTGATCCATGTAGACTTTGGGATCACCTATCTCGGCCTCAATACGGATACCCAAGAAAACGCCTATATTCTCAAGGCGGGAGAAACCGAGGCCCCTGCTTATTTGGTTACAGCCTTTGAAAAAGGCCTGCGTTTGATGGACATCCTCACCGATCAATTTGAGACCGGTAAAACCGGCAATGAAATCCTCCTGGCGGCTTTAGCGCAAGCCAAAGCAGAAGGCCTCAAACCTACCATTTATACCCATCCGATTGGCTATCACGGTCATGGTGCAGGCCCTACGATTGGGCTTTGGGACCAGCAGGCTGGCGTTCCGCATCGCGGTGATTATCCATTATACCCCAATACGGCCTACTCCATCGAGCTCAATACAGCAGTATTCATCAAAGAGTGGAACAAAGAAATCCGCATGATGATGGAGGAAGATGCCTTTTTTGATGGTGAGAAGGTGCGCTATATCGACGGACGGCAGACGGAGCTGTTTTTGATACCACGGCCGAAATCACATTTGGGAGAATAATTTTGAGTAGCTGTGGCTTGCTAGCCACAGCTACTCACTTGCGAGCCACTGCTACTCAAAAATAAAAAATGCTTTAATGACTCCCTTCCAACCAAGACTGATAGTACTTGCCATCGTCTAGCCCAAGGGCTGCCTCGGTGAGCTGCAATGGTTTGAAAGTATCAATCATCACGGCTAGTTCACCCGTCTCTTTTTTGCCGATGCTGCGCTCATAGGCACCGGGATGCGGCCCGTGGGGAATCCCGCCGGGATGTAAAGTGATGTAGCCCTGATCGATATCATTGCGACTCATAAAGTCCCCGTCGACATAGTAAAGCATCTCGTCTGAATCGATATTGGAGTGATTGTAAGGAGCGGGGATCGCTTGGGGATGATAGTCATACATACGTGGGCAAAAGGAGCAAATCACAAAAGATTTAGTCTCGAAAGTCTGATGCACCGGGGGTGGCTGATGCACGCGACCCGTGATCGGCTCAAAGTTGTGGATAGAGAAGCCATATGGAAAATTGTAGCCATCCCAACCAATCACATCAAAAGGATGATAGGCATAGACCAACTCATGCAGCATGCCTTGCTTTTTGATCTTCATGATAAATTCGCCTTGCTCATCATGCGTATCAATGCTTTCGGGTAATTTATAGTCGCGCTCGCAAAAGGGACTGTGCTCTAGCAGCTGTCCAAACCAATTGCGATACCGCTTAGGGGTATAAATAGGTTCGAAAGACTCGGCATAAAGAATGCGGTTGTCTTCCGTATCAAACTCAATTTGATAGATCATACCCCGCGGTATGATGAGATAGTCACCGTATTCAAAGGAGATATTGCCCATCAAGGTTTTGAGCGTGCCAGTCCCACGGTGAATAAACAACATCTCATCCGCATCGGCATTTTTGTAAAAGTAGCTCGTCATCGATTGCTTAGGAGAAGCTAGCCCGATATGAATGTCCTTATTGACCAGCATAGGGACCCTACTATCGAGGAAATCGTTCTCCGGAGGAAGATCAAACCCGATCAATTTTCGCGCCGTCATATTTTTGCTCACGGCAACCTTGGGCGTAAGGTCCTTAGCCTCATTGATTTGCTTGACTTGGGTTGGGCGGTGAATATGATAGAGCAGTGAGGACATGCCGTCAAACCCGATAGTACCAAAGAGTTGCTCGTTATAGAGTTTGCCATTGGGTTGGCGAAAGATCGTATGTCGTTTGGGAGGAATTTGTCCCAGTTTATGATATATAGGCATAATTTCGGGGGTATTTGGATAATTACGAAAGTACAAAGACTTGGGGAAAAAGCCTTTCGCATCTTTAGGATCATTTTAGCAAATTGCTGCTATGAAAGTCTGTGTGGCGGAAAAGCCGAGCGTAGCAAGAGAAATAGCCAGTATCCTAGGAGCAACCACTAAAAGAGATGGTTATTTTGAAGGTAATGGCTATTGTGTGAGCTGGACTTTTGGGCATTTTTGCTCCCTCAAAGCACCAGATGACTATCAACCCCATTGGAAAAGGTGGGACTTGAACACCCTGCCGATGTTACCGCCCGTTTTTGAGATCAAACTGCGAGATGATTCGGGCGTCAAAAAGCAGTTCAAAGTGCTGCAAAATCTCTTTCAACAAGCCGAAGTCGTCATCAATTGTGGGGATGCCGGGCAAGAAGGAGAGCTAATTCAACGATGGGTGCTCAAGGAAGCCAAATACCAAGGTCCAGTACAGAGACTTTGGATTAGCTCCCTGACCGCTGAGGCCATCAGAGACGGTTTTAGTAATCTTCAAGACGGCAAAAATTTTGACAACCTCTATTACGCAGGTTTTTCCAGAGCGATCGGAGATTGGCTTTTGGGGATGAATGCGACGAGGCTTTATACCCTGAAGTATGGCGGTTACAAACAGGTTTTATCGATCGGGCGAGTACAAACCCCTACCCTCGCCATGTTGGTAAAGCGGCACTATGAAATCGTCAATTTTAAACCAGAGCCCTTTTGGGAGCTCCAGACTTTGTACCGAGAGGTGCAGTTCAATTGCACCAAAGGGCGATTTACCGAAAAAGAGCAAGGCGAAGCCCTATTAGCTCAGGTCAAGGATCATCCTTTTAACATCACTTCCGTTGAGAAGAAAAACGGCAAAGAAGGCCCTCCGAGGCTTTTTGACTTGACGAGCTTGCAGGTTCATTGCAACAAACGATTTGGCAACTCGGCCGATCAGACCCTCAAAATCGCTCAGAAGCTCTACGAGCAAAAAGTGATCACATACCCCAGGGTAGACACCACCTATTTGCCCAATGATCTCTATCCTAAGATCAACGGCATATTGAGTCGATTGCAAGCCTACCAAACTTTTACCCAAGCTCTTTTGGGCAAAAAGATCCGCAAATCGGCCAAAGTCTTCAATGATAAGAAGGTTACCGATCACCATGCTATCATACCCACTGGCGTGGAACGCTCCCTCGGGCCTCAGGAGCAAAGAGTTTATGACGCGATCGCGCGGAGATTTATCGCTGCTTTTTACCCCGACTGTCTGGTAGCCAATACCTTAGTCAAGGGTGAAGCCAATGAAGTGCCCTTTACCGCCAAAGGAAAAGAAATACTCGATCCGGGTTGGCGGGTACTTTATCCCAAGAAAAAAGCCCAAAAGGAAGAAGACAAAGAGGACAAAAAAGAAGACGATAAGATATTGCCTGCCTTTACCGTTGGGGAAAGTGGGCCGCATGAGCCTAGCTTGGTTGAAAAAACCACCCAAGCGCCCAAATCTTATACCGAGGCGACCTTGCTCCGCTCCATGGAAACCGCAGGCAAGCAGGTGGATGATGAAGAGCTCAGGGATCTGATGAAAGCCAATGGTATCGGCCGTCCCTCAACTAGGGCGAGTATCATCGAGACGCTGTTCAAGCGTAAGTATATCCAAAGACGCAAAAAGCTGATCCTGCCCACCGAGACCGGCATCCGACTGATCGATACGATCCAAAATGATCTCCTCAAATCCGCCGAGCTAACTGGACAATGGGAAAAGCAATTGCGCGATATAGAGGCAGGCTCCTTTAGCGCCAAGGTCTTTATCAATGAGATGAAGCGCATGGTTGACGCTCTGGTTACGGAGGTTCGTTTGGCCGCTTACAAGCCAGTCATCAGTGCTTATACTACGCCTCCGGCGAACGCTAAGTCAAGCAAAAAGAAAGCCTCTAAAGCCAAGAAAAGCGTTCTGGGACATAAATGCCCAAAGTGTGAACAAGGCCAGCTCCTCAAAGGCAAAACTGCCTATGGCTGCAACCGCTACAAAGCAGGCTGTACTTTCAGGCTCCCCTTTGCTTTCATGGAAAAGAAAATATCTGACAATCAGCTTCTTAAGCTTTTACAAAAAGGGACAACTTCCGAACTCAAAGGCTTTAAAGAAGGCAAAGCAAAGCTTACAGGCAAAGTTCGTTTTGACGAGGACTATCAATTGCGATTTGAGCCTAAACCAAGCGTCAAAGCGGATATCCCCGATGTATTGCGCTGCCCCAAATGTGGCCTAGGGGAAGTCAAAAAGGGCAAAACTGCTTACGGTTGTAGTCGCTGGCAGTCGGGCTGTGATTATCGTTTTGCCTTTGCTGACGTTCGGCGATTAGCCGGAGACCAAAAAATGACCAAAGCCCTCGTCTGGGAAATACTCCAAAAGCCTCTCTAAGCCTTTTACATGTTACCACTGCAAGGAATCAAAGTACTCGAATTTACCCATGCGGTAATGGGTCCCACTACGGGATTGTTACTCGCCGAAATGGGAGCCGAAGTCATTCATATCGAACCGATTACGGGCGATTATACCAGAGAGCTCAAAGGCTTTGGCTCGGGATTTTTTGATATGTATAGTCGCAGCAAAAAGAGTCTCGCCATTGATCTCAAACAAAGCGAAGGCAAGGCAATCATCTATCGCCTAGCCAAGGATTGCGATGTCATCGTCGAGAACTTTGGGCCGGGCACTTTTGAGCGTTTGGGCTTTGGCTATGAAAAGATGCGAGCGATCAATGAGCGCATCATCTATTGCTCACTCAAAGGATTTTTGGATGGACCATATGACAAACGGCCCGCAATGGACGAAGTGGTGCAGATGATGGGTGGCTTGGCTTATATGACGGGCCGCGAAGGAGATCCCCATCGAGCAGGTAGTTCGATCATAGACATAACGGGAGGTATGTTTGGCTATATCGGGATTTTGCAGGCATTGTACGAGCGCGAGCAAAGCGGCCAAGGGCAGTTTGTGAAAGCTTCCCTTTTTGAGACTTGTGTCTTTATGATGGGCCAGCACATGGCCTACTCTGCGATCCTTGGTCCCGACACTAAGCTACCTCCCATGGCAGGCAAAGCCAGTCCTTGGTCTGTCTATCGTCCTTTTGATAGCGCCGATGGAGAGCAGGTGTTTATTGGGATTATCAGTGATAAGCATTGGCAGCGCTTCTGTACTGCCTTTGGCTGGTTGGATTGGGCGGACGATCCTCGTCTAGAGACCAATAATGGCCGTATAGGGCAAAACGATTGGTTGATTCCGACCCTGGTCAAACGCTTTGCTGCCATGCCCAAGGCAGAGATCGTAGAGAAATGCGAAGCGGCGGGCGTACCTTTTGCACCTATTTCTAGGCCAGAACAGCTGTTTGATGATCCGCACCTCAATGCCGCCGATGCCTTGATACCAACCGAACTAAAGGACGGCACCCAAACCAAATTACCCCGTCTGCCGCTGCAATATGGGCAGGGGAAGCGTTCTGCGCAGCAGCTCCCAAACACCAGACCCCCCAGACTCGGAGAACACAGCAAGGAAGTATTGCAAGCAGCAGGCTTTAGTCAGGAAGAGATTCAGGCCTTCCTAAATAGCAATATTTGTAAGGGAGAATAGTCATAATTTGCCCTTATGAAAAAGCTACTCTTCTTATTTTTTTTACCGCTTTCAGTATGGGCGCAGACTCCTCCCGAAAACGAATTTTCCTTTATCATTTTTGGCGATAGTCAGTTTGAAGAAGCGGCCGAGTTTAACGAAATCGTTGAGGAAGCCGCCATGCTCAATCCCTCCTTTGTCATCCAAGTCGGGGATTTGATCTACGGGAGAAAGCTAGATTATGCAGGATTACAGGCCGAATGGCAGCGCTTCAAAGGTCAATTACTGCCTCTGGGGGACATCCCTTATTACCCAGTGCCTGGCAATCATGATGTAGAGACTAAGGATAAGCGGGATCAGCAAAAGGAGCAAGCTTATATGGAAGCCTGGGGCCGAGACCTCTATTACTCTTTTGACTATAAAAACGCGCATTTTACGATCTTAAATAGCATCGATCCGGAGGAGTATAGCATTGGTGCTGAGCAGATTGAGTGGTTGGAGGAGGATTTGGCTGCTGCGCAGAACGCTCAGCATCGTTTTGTGATGTTTCATCACCCGATTTATACGATGGAGATGGAAGATCAACTGCATGCTTTGTTTTTGCAGTACGGCGTGAGGGCTGTTTTTTATGGCCATTTTCATCATTATGAGTCCATGGTCAGGGATGGGATCCCTTATATCATGACCAATGCTACGGGACGCTCCGCTATCTATCAAGAAGAGGTTGGTAATTTTCA
>JBCAWW010000207.1:0-8091 GCA_038534415.1 Bacteroidota bacterium
TGATAGCCAAAAGCTTTGTGGTAGATTACCTTACCAGCCTTAGCGACAAAGACCTGCCCACCAGGCAAAGCAGAAGCATCAATGCCTTCCCACATGACCGTATCAATCTGAGACAAAGAAGCGAGATCTAAGCCGAGGGCAATAGGCGGTAAATAGGCCAGCCGGCTAACTTGGATTGGGTAAGCCTGCCCGTACATCAAACGCGGCCCTAGCTCCAAAGGCAAAGTTCCTTTAGGACTGATCCCTCCATAAAGGGCTTGTGCAAGGATTTCCTGTCCGATGCTATCTTGCTTATAAGCGTGCATCAGCGTAGGGAAATGAGCAAAATTATTTAGGCGTTCGGCTTCGCCGAACTGTAGCACGATCAGTTTTCCATTGGCCCGTAGCTCTTTGATAGATTGCCAGAGTGGCGCAGCTAAAGTATCTAGCTTGCGATCTGGCAGGACGAGTATCAGCGGATTTGCCTTTTTGATCAGCTTAGCAGGGATAGCAGGCGCATGTTGTCCCTCTTCCCAGCTTAGTTGACTGACCTCCAAGGGCGCATATAAAGCCATACGCTGAGCCATTACCCTCACATCTTGACCGATACTCAATAGATGGGGCTTACGCGCTTCCAAACTATGCATCGGCAATCTGCGCAATTCGTTTTGCACGAGACTTAGACTGGCTTCTCCTATGCGGTGGTTGAGCCAAGCGATAGAGGCCTGATCTTTAGGGGGTATTACGGCTGCATCCGAACGCTTAGTCTCCGCCCAAGTCTTGGCGAGCAAAATCTTACGAACTCTACTTTCTAACTCCCCATAACGCAATTCTCCATTTTTTAAGAGGGAGCGCATAATGTCCTGGGCACGGCTATATTGCTCAGCAGGCAATACGATCATATCGGTACCCGCTTTCACCATTTGCAATAGTTGGTCTTCTAAGGCTTCATGATTGCTGTCGGTTTGGGCGATCAATAAACCTTCATATTCGGCATGCCCTGCTAGGTAGCTCGCAATGATATTACGCTTTTGGCTATTCCATTTGATCCGTTGCACAGAAGTCGGATCTAATAGCAGGGAAGCTGTACCGCGCTGGGCCAAACGGTTATATGGCCACAACAAACTGTCGCGACGGAGAGAATCAGTTTCTAAAGGAAAGTAAACTTTGGCATCTGTTACGCTTGCCAAAATCCCTTGATCTTGTAGTTTATCGACCAAGCGCTGCTGACGGTACACCCAATCGGAGCGATTGCCCGCTTGAAAGCCTTGACTTTGGCCCGGCACAAAATAGAGATGATAGCCCCAACGACGATATTGATCAGCTAAGCGTTCGCCAAACTCATCGATAAGACGCATATCTTGGATCGCGTTTAAGCGTTCGTCAGAGACGACATCCAACCAGTCTTCTCGCTCAAAACCCCCAAAGCTCCCCATCAATAAGGGATTTTTTGCCTGATTTTGAGCCTCTTTTTGCCATTGCCAAAGAGATTCAGGTGATTGGCCTTCTAGCACCAAGCCACCAGGAGTAGGACTAAGTATTTGAGAAAGGGTCTGACTATCAGGCGTACTTGTATCGGCAGGTAACAACAAAAACAACTGGGCGAGCATTTCTTGCTCCGTCATTCCTGCCAACTGTTCGGTAGCCCAAGTGGTATCTGCTAAAAAGAAGGGTGCTACCGCCTTTTCCGCCTCCATTTGGGGGCGATAAAGGGTAGCAAACAAAACGAGTCCTATGCTCGCTCCAAGAAATAGCAGCGTATAGAGCCTTCCGCGCATACAAGAGCTTTTGGTGATCAGTAAAAAGGGAAATTGAATGATTGTGTACTTTATAGTACGGTTTTGGACATTAAAAGATGCTAATATTTGGAATAATTACCGCTTGGATTTGCAAACGTGTCTAACAAGAATGTTTGCGCGTCGAGATCACCGCTTTTTTGTTCAATCCTCTGAAAACAAGCGTTTTGAGCATCAAAAAAGCAGACGAAGACCAAAAAGTTGTCCTTCGTCTGCTAGATATTATTTGTTGCGCTAAACAGCTACGGCTTCTTCAATCGGCTCTTCTTCCTCGATTTCATCTTTTTCAACCCGCAGATTGGCGATGATAAATTTCTGACGATCTGGGGTATTCTTGCCCATGAAGTATTTGAGCAGTTTAGGAATAGCGGTATCCTCTTGCAACATCACCGGCTGAAGACGGATATTCTCGCCGATAAACTGCTGAAATTCATCTGGAGAAATCTCTCCCAATCCCTTAAAGCGAGTAATCTCAGGCTTGCCACGGAGTTTGCCGATCGCTGTTTGCTTTTCGGCCTCGCTGTAACAATAAAAAGTCTGTTGCTTATCGCGCACCCTAAACAAGGGAGTATCAAGGATGAACAAATGCCCACTACGTACTAGATCAGGGAAAAACTGCAAGAAGAAGGTCAATAACAGCAGGCGAATGTGCATCCCATCTACATCGGCATCCGTTGCGATCACAATTTGATTGTAACGCATATCGTCTAGGCCATCTTCGATATTGATGGCATGGTGTAAGAGGTTAAATTCCTCATTTTCGTACACCACTTTTTTAGATAGGCCAAAGCAGTTGAGCGGCTTACCCCGTAAACTAAAGACAGCCTGTGTCTGCACATCACGCGCTTTGGTGATAGAGCCACTGGCCGAGTCTCCCTCCGTAATAAAGAGTGTAGTAGCCAACTTTCGTTCTTCATTCCCTCGCTTATCGCTAAAGTGAACACGACAATCTCGCAGCTTTTTGTTGTGCAAGTTGGCCTTTTTGGCACGTTGGTTAGCCAATTTCTTGATACCGGCAATCTCTTTGCGCTCACGCTCAGATTGTTGGATCCGTTTGAGGAGTGCGGCGGCGGTATCAGGGTTTTTGTGGAGATAGTTATCGAGTTCCTTGCCGAGGAAATCGTTGATGAAGGTTCTTACCGTCGGGCCATCTGGTCCAACGTTGATAGAACCAAGCTTAGTTTTGGTTTGGGACTCAAATACAGGTTCCTGAACTCGAATCGAGATTGCACCGATAATCGAAGCGCGAATATCGGTGGTATCAAAGCTCTTGTTATAAAATTCACGTACTGTTTTGACGACTGCTTCGCGGAAGTACTGCAAGTGCGTACCTCCCATAGAAGTGTACTGTCCATTGACAAAGGAGTAGTATTCTTCGCCGTATGAGTTGCCATGGGTCAAGGCGACCTCAATATCATAGCCTTTGAGGTGAATGATTGGATAGCGAATCGCTTCTGGATCTGTCTTTCTCATCAAGAGATCGAGGAGACCGTTCTTCGAGTAGAAGCGCTTACCGTTGAAATAGATCGAAAGCCCTGCATTGAGGTAGGCATAATTCCAGATCTGATTGACGATATATTCGGGGATGAAGCGATAGTTTTTGAAGACTGTCGGATCAGGGCGAAAGATCACAGAGGTACCATTTTCCTCTGTGGATTTACCGATTTTATGATCCTTGGTGATAACACCTGCTTGAAACTCGGCTACCTTTTTCTTGCCATCGCGTACCGACTCGACTCTAAAGTAGTTGGAAAGTGCGTTGACGGCTTTGGTACCGACCCCATTAAGACCAACTGACTTTTTGAAGGCTTCTGAGTCATATTTACCCCCCGTATTGATACGAGAAACACAATCGATCACTTTTCCCAAGGGAATGCCGCGACCATAATCTCTTACCTTTACTTCTCCATTTTGAACTGTGATATCAATCTTACTGCCATGCCCCATCACATATTCGTCGATGGAGTTATCTATCACCTCTTTGATCAAAATATAGACTCCATCGTCTTGGGCAGAGCCATCTCCTAATTTACCAATGTACATCCCCGGACGCAGCCGAATGTGCTCACGCCAGTCAAGGGATTTAATACTATCTTCGTTATATACTGGTTTTTTGGCCATATATGATTATACGCTATAATGATCGGCTAGACAAGCAATTTACTAAAAAAAACAGCAAAATATTTGCCAGCTCAAAATGCAGCAACTAAAATTAGCATCTCAGAACCAAGAAAAAACGGATTGAGTTTGATTTGGCATTTGTGTACTTTGGAAAAACAGACTATTTTTTACTTATAATTTACTTTCCAAGATCTATCTTTTACTAGGTCAAACACCCTTCCTTTGTATTAAAACCCCTAGTCGATGAAACACCTTAACGCTGCCTTGCTCGGCTTAGCCTTAATCTTGTGTGTTAGTCCTCTTTTTGCCCAAGATCAAGCCTGTGGCACAGTCTTAACTCCAGAAGATGTTGCTTTGCAAAGAGCATTTAATGAAACTTGGCAACAATATGCAGAAAACCGCAGTGGGGCGAGTATCGTCATGGTACCCGTACAACTGCATATATTGCGCCGCTCAGACGGTAGTCTAGGCATTAGTGCCGCAGATTTTGAAGCGGCCCTAGATCGTGCCAATGAAATCTTTTTGCCGAGTAGCATTCAGTTTTATCAATGTGCGCCCATCAATACAATCGATGATGACACCTATTCTCCCTATGATAAAACAGAGATGGTAGCGCTAGATGCGGCACACTCCGTCGCTAATGTGATCAATATCTACAGCAGTGAATCGGTAACCTCCGGTGCTTCTAGTATTTGTGGTCATGCCCAATTTCCGGGAGGGCTTGACTTCGTGATGCTCGCCAATAGTTGTACCAACAATGGCAGTACTTTTGCCCATGAATTAGGCCATTACTTCAATCTCTATCATACGCACGAAACTGCTTTAGGCACCGAATTGGTCAATGGTTCCAATTGTACCTCGGCAGGAGATTATCTTTGTGATACTCCCGCAGATCCACGCCTCAGTACTTCTACTAATGTGGATGTAACTTCTTGTGTCTATACCGGAACTTCTACCGATACCAATGGAGATAGCCACAATCCCGAAACCGACAATTTGATGTCTTATACAGGTAAACATTGCCGATTTGCCGTGAGCAGTGGACAGAATACCAGAATGCTCGCCGCTTATAATGCCTATCGCACTTACCTAAGTTGTGGCTCAGTTGTAGCCTTAGACGCAGACTTTGCCGCTGATACTGAAGCAGATTGTAGCAATAGTCTAGCAGTACAGTTTTGCGATATTTCTGAAGGCACTCCCACGGGATGGAGTTGGACGTTCGGCGATGGAGCCACCTCCACCAGTCAACATCCCTCGCATACCTATAATGCTGCCGGGATCTATGATGTGAGTCTTACGATCACCAAAGCCGCCGCCAGTGATGTACAAACCTATACAAGCAAAATCAAAGTAGGTACTGTAGGGATTCCTTACACGCAGGACTTTGAAGCGGCAACAGCTCTCAATCCATGGAAGATTAGCAGTTCGATGAAAAACTATCTCTATATGGACGCTGCAGCTGCCAATGGAGGTTCAATGGGCCTATTGTTTGATGGCTATGGAACAAGTGCTGCCACTTTTAGCCCCTTCTTTAGAACCCCAGCGAGTGGAGCAACCGCTTTTAATGAATTGCAAAATCCTTACTTCAAAACCAAAATGGAGCTTTGTGTAGATGCAAGCAGCTATGAAAATCTGAACCTAGCTTTCGATCTACGACAGATGTATAACTTCAATTCAAATTATACCAATTTCCGAGTGCTCATCAATGGCGTACAAGTGGGAAGTGTATATCAAGCCGCAGCAACAGAGTTGTGGACGAGCCCGAGTATCGATCTATCGGCCTATGACAATACTAATTTTACTTTGGCCTTTGAAGCCTCACATAAATACAGCAACGCTGGCGGTAATGCCACTTATCTTGACAATATCAATTTGACAGGGACGCAAGTATTGCCCGTTGAATATGCTTCTTTTGCGGTAGCCCAAAATGGCCCCGATGTCATCCTTGATTGGGCGACGCTCTCAGAGCAAAACAATGAGCGCTTTGAGATCATGCGTAGCTTTGATCAGACCCATTGGGAAGCGGTAGCTGCTGTTGCGGCTCAATCTGGCAAGCAAGGGATCAAAAACTATCAATTTGCAGACCGCCAAGCAGCAAGTTTAGCGACAGATAAGATTTATTATCAGCTCAATCAGATTGATTATAATGGTAGCAGCTATCTCTCTGAGATCCGTAGTGTGAAGCTATCAGCCTTGAGTCAAATGCTCGTCTTCCCCAATCCTACTCAGGGGCAGCTCAATCTCATATTGCCTCAACTAGAGGCAGGAGAGGTAAATATCATCTTGCACGACATCCAAGGTCGTGAGATATACCAGATCGAGCGCGAAAGCATGGGCAATAGTGTCAATCAGCAGTATGATCTTTCGCTCCCAGCACTCAAATCTGGGGTTTATCTGATCAGAGTCAAAACTCATCAGCAGACTTTCAATCGTAAGATCGTTGTTGAGTAGTCGATTTAGGAGGGCCGCTTCGCGGAACGCTTGAACGAAGTAATCGCTGATTGGAAACTTAGTCCTTTTCAGCGATTAAACTTTCAAACATAGCGCGAAACGCACAGTTAAAAATATCGTATCTTTGTAAAGCAACGCAAAACAAGTGTTATGACGCAAGAAGCAATGATCAAAGTTACCGAAAATGCTTTTACGCATATCGGGCAACTCCGGGAAGAAAAAGGCTATGATGATAGCTACGGATTGCGCGTGAGTGTAGAAGGAGGCGGTTGCTCTGGATTGACCTATAAATTGGACTTTGATAATCAAGAACAAGCTGGCGATCAGGTGATCGAGGACAAAGGCATCAAAATCTTTGTCAATATGAAGAGCTTGCTGTATCTCGTGGGTACAGAACTTGATTATAGCGGCGGCCTACAAGGCCAAGGCTTTCATTTTGCCAATCCAAATGCGAGCCGTACCTGCGCCTGTGGCGAGAGTTTTTCGGTATAAGCCAATCGCTTAAAAATGATGCCCAATGATAGCGTGTATGACGCACTATCATTGGGCATTTTGGTTTTAAGTAAGTGGACAGATGAAATCCGGTGATTTGAGATCAAGTTCGACCCCCCGTTTCTACTCACTTCTTTTCACAGAAACTGCCTTCCTTTTAAAAAGGAGGGTGGCCCAAATGAGCCGACAGCGTTCCGATAACTATCGGAAGGGCGGGTGCTTTGAAGAGGATCCGAGACGCTTTTAGCCCGAAACCACTTGTCCACTTACTTAAGGACGGAGACAATAGTATTTAATATATAGACTGTAAATAATCAGCCTTTCAGCCTTAAGGGGGCCTCAGGGCAGCTTTGTCTGTACTTAATAATTACTATCGCATTTATATAGGCGCCAAGCTAAGGGTTTTTGCTTCGCAGAACGCTTATCAGTAGCCGCTAGCGGCCCTAGTTAGCATCCCTTGCGGATGAGTCATGAAATGCGTTCTGCGAAGCAGAAACTCCAAAAAAATACCCTAATTCAAGATTGCGTACAATACCACATTGGCCCCCATTTGCAGCGCTTGCTGGCGAAGTTCTTCGGGATCATTGTGAACGGTAATATCTTCCCATCCATCGCCCAAATCAGTTTCGACGGTATAGTACACCACGACGCGACCTTCATAAATCAAGGCTAGGCCTTGGGGTGGTTTGCCGTCATGCTCGTGAATCTTGGGCAAGCCTTTAGGAAAGGCAAAATGCTGCTTATACATAGGATGATTGTAGGGCAACTCCACAAACTCTAGCTCTGGAAAGACCTCTTTCATCTCTCTACGGACATATTTGTCCATACCGTAATTGTCATCGATATGGAGAAAGCCTCCTGAGATAAGATAGTTGCGGAGATTTTCGGCTTCGGAGGCACTGAAGTTGACATTGCCATGCCCGGTCATATAGACGTAGGGATATTGAAAAATCTGAGAGTTGCCCGGTTCGACCACATCTTCGATGGGGGCAATTTTGCTTTTGGTTTGCTGATTGATAAACTCAATCAAATTGGGCAAGGCCGTGGGATTTGAGTACCAATCCCCTCCCCCATCATATTTCAACTTCGCAATTTTGAAATGATGTTGACCGTTCTGCGCAGCAAGACTGAGAACGCCTATGCAACACAAAGTGCCTATGAATAAAACGATTCGCTTCATATTTTGCCGATATTACGATTGGAATTTAAATATACGCAGCGATTTGCGCTTTGGCTGCGTCTAATTTCATAC
>JBCAWW010000208.1:0-8084 GCA_038534415.1 Bacteroidota bacterium
GTCGACAATACCCTAGGCATGACTCGGACTGAGGTACATTGCAATCGTTGTGGCGGTCATTTAGGACACGTATTCCCTGATGGCCCTAATCCTACTGGCTTGCGCTACTGTATCAATTCGGCTTCGCTCAATTTTGTGGCTGAAGGCATGAAGACCCTCGAGAGCGATGATGCCGAGCATGATCAGGAGGAGGGCACTAATCAGAACTAAGGCTGTTGCTCTTTGAGCAATTAAGAAATACTATTCTCTAGCAATCCCGGTAGGCGCAAAATAAAAGCCTATCCGGGATTTCTTGTAAAATTCATCCTACTCACTACTTCCTACTCGCTTATGTCTGAATCTGAATTTCGTCCCCCTCAGAGGATTCTGCCAATTATTGTCGTCTCTCAATTCTTATGTACCTCTCTTTGGTTTGCCGGCAATGGCGTGATGGGAGAACTCATCAGCACCTTTGGCCTGAGTGAATCTGCCTTGAGTAGCATGACCTCAGCCGTCCAATTTGGCTTTATTATCGGTACGCTGATTTTTGCCCTCCTGAGCATTGCAGACCGCTTTCCTCCTTCTCGAGTGTTTTTTGTGAGTGCGCTCTTTGGCGCTCTTTTCAATCTATGCGTCATCCTTGAGCAAAATAGCTTTGAGAGTCTGGTCTTATTTCGCTTTTTGACGGGCTTTTTCCTGGCGGGTATTTATCCAGTAGGGATGAAGATCGCCGCTGACTATTACCAGAGTGGCTTGGGTAAGTCTTTGAGTTTTTTGGTAGGGGCCTTGGTACTAGGTACTGCCTTCCCGCACCTCCTCAAAGCCACTGCCTTTAGCTTTCCATGGCAATACGTTTTGATCATTACGTCCTCATTAGCCGCTTTGGGCGGCAGTTTGATGCTGATATTTGTACCTAATGGTCCCTTTCGTAAACCCAGTCAAAAATTAGACCTAGGGGCGATTTTTAAGATATTTAAGCATGCTGATTTTCGTGCTGCTAGTTTTGGCTATTTCGGGCATATGTGGGAGCTGTATGCCTTTTGGGCTTTTGTACCGGTGATGCTAAATGTTCATGTATCGCTGCATCCTGGCCTTGCCCTCAATCTGCCGCTTTGGTCCTTTGTCGTCATCGGGCTAGGAGGATTGGGCTGTGTGTTGGGGGGCTATCTGGCCCAAACTTATGGTAGCAAAAGGATCGCAAAGGCAGCCCTAATATTATCCGGTCTGTGTTGTCTGCTAAGTCCCATCGTATATTTTGTTGCTTCTAGCTCACTTTTTGTGGGCTTTCTTATTTTTTGGGGCTTGGTGGTCATCGCGGATTCCCCATTATTGTCAACCCTAGTGGCCCAAAGCGCATCCGCCGAAAACAAAGGTACCGCGCTCACCATTGTCAATTGTATCGGTTTTAGTATTACGATCGTGAGTATTCAGCTCTTGGGCATCCTGAGCAACCATATCAATCCGATCTATGTTTATTTAGTGTTGGTGCTTGGGCCGATAATCGGGATATTGGGCCTGCGAACTGCAAAAAAAGATTAGATGAGGTCATTTCTCTTGATTTTCTTATTGGGGCTTGTGTTGAGTTTTTACTCCTGCGGAGAACGCTTAACTCCCTCTTTTCAAGTGGTAGAGCTAAATACCCAAGGCCCCATCCGCGGGGCATATTTTTTTGACGAAGCGCATGGAATCGTCGCTGGCGGCGAACGCTTCTCCGAAACCATTTTACAATCTACCCAAGACGGAGGCGAAACTTGGCGCCCGATTGCCTTCGAACCCGT
Source organism: Bacteroidota bacterium (assembly GCA_038534415.1). Classification (GTDB taxonomy): domain Bacteria; phylum Bacteroidota; class Bacteroidia; order J057; family J057; genus JBCAWW01. Next base: position 1,758 of record JBCAWW010000208.1, read on the forward strand.
TTTTAACCAAACGCTTTTTGATATAGACTTTTGGGATGAGCAGCGAGGCCTAGCCTGTGGGATTGGCGGTAAATACCTCTTTACGAAAGATGGCGGAGCGACTTGGCGCGTCATTCAATCACAGTTTTGGCGGCAGATGCAAGGTATTGCTTTTGCTAGTGCTAACAATGTCTTTGCGGTGGGGGGGACTGGCTATTCTTTTGGTATCATGGAGCGTAGCCTGAATGGAGGACAAAACTGGGCCTTAGCCGATACTTTTGACTTTGAGCTAAGAGATATCGTGTTTATTGATGCTGCCATCGGCTTTGCTTGTGGCTATGGGGTAATCCTCAAGACTGACAATGGAGGGGATACGTGGAGTTTTACAGAGGCTAGAAGAGAGTTTTTTTCAGCGCTTTGCTTTCCGACTCCTCAGATTGGGTATGCTGTGGGTCGCACTGGGACGATCATGAAAACCACTGACCAAGGAGAGACTTGGGAGCGCTTACGCAATGGCAATCTAGCTACTAATCCCGCCCACCGATACCATGATGTATCCTTTATTGATGCCGAAAATGGCTATATAGTAGGGGATAAGGGGATCGTGATGCGTACTCAAGATGGAGGGCAAAGCTGGCAAAAAATCAAACTGGAGAGCAAGACCGATTGGTGGCAAGTCCAGATGTTGGCAGTGGGAAAGAGTGTGCTTTGTGGGAGTGAGGGGAAAATACTTTGGCTAGATGAATAGGATTTGTGATAAAAGCTTTGGCTTAATGATCAAAATTCATACCTTTGCAGACTCTAAAAAATCATTTCGAACATTATGTACGCCATCGTTAGTATTAAAGGTAAGCAGTACAAGGTCGCAGCCGGCCAGCAATTGCTGGTTAATCGCCTCAAAGAGGAAGCCGGGGAGACCGTTTCTTTCGAAGATGTGTTATTGGTAGACAATGACAGTCAGGTAAGCGTTGGTACGCCTACCGTTTCCGGAGTTACGGTTACCGCTAAGGTAGTAGACCATGTCAAGGACAAGAAAATCATTGTCTTCCACAAAAAGCGCCGTAAAGGCTATCGCAAAAAGAACGGGCACCGTCAGGCGCTCACTCAAATTGAAATTGAAAGCATCGGATAATTAATTGTTGAATCACTGAATGGTTGAATTATTGATTCCTTCAACAACTCAACAATTCAAAAAATAATAAAACATTATGGCTCACAAGAAAGGTGGAGGTAGCTCCCGTAACGGACGTGAATCAGAATCGAAACGCCTCGGCGTAAAATTGTACGGAGGCCAAGCAGTAATCGCTGGTAACATCATCGTACGTCAGCGCGGTACTAAGTTTCGTGCCGGTGAAAATGTAGGCCTCGGCAAAGATCACACGCTCTACGCTCTGACTGACGGAGTAGTGAAGTTTTCTGACCGTACCTTCAATCAAAAGAAAAGAAAAATAGTAAGTGTAGAAGCTGAAGCTTAGACATTACTTCTTGCAAAAGATAGAGCCCAGTGATTATTTCGCTGGGCTCTTTTTTGTTTACTGCTTCGCAGAACGCTTAGTATTTCAAGACTCTGCCTTGATAAATCAGCCTCTTTTCTTGAATGATGACCACCTGATATACGCCTTTAGCGAGTCCATCCGTTGCAACGCTAAATGAAGATTCATCAATTACGGCTTCACTTTGCTTCTGACCCAAAGTATTGTACAAATAGAGCCTAGCCCCGATATAAGAAGAGGGTACTTGCACGCTCAAGCGTTCCCCGAAGGGGTTAGGGAAAATAGAGACAAAGCCTTCTACCTCTTTGAGATTTAGCCAATTGGTGTAAGTGTAGCTCCCGTCAAAATCCACGGTTTTTAAGCGAAATAAATCATCCGTACTGCTAAATGTACTTTGATAGGCAATCGGATTCGCACTAAAACCCGCTGCGGGTACGATCTTCACTAATTGGGCCTGCGTTCCATCAGCGCTACTTTCAATTTCATATTGTTGGGTATTGACTTCTTGGAGGCTTTCCCAGCGTAGCATTACTGCTTCGTTTAGGAGACGTTCCCCTTCAAAATAACTCAGTTCTGCGGGCAAACTGATGGCACTGTTTGTCAGTAACACAATCCAATCCTCATTCCCAGCGTTCGGCGAAGCCGGCAAAGCAAAATTATTGGTACCGCTTATGGTGCTACTGCTCTGCAGTGCTCCACCTTTGCGAGGATCGTACCAACTTAAATCAAAACTGCTATTGGGCAGATCGATGGTCGGGGGAGCATTACCGTTTTCAAGGTAAATGAGGTAATATTCATTGTTTTTGGCAAAGCAGTAGCCGTCGTTCACCAAATTGTCTGCGCTTTGCATTTCCCAAAAGGGGAGGTGGGTATTGAAGAAATTCAGAGCATGGGCAGTGTATTCCCACATTTGATCTCGAGACCGCCAGTTTTGACAAGTCAGGTCGCTATGGGGGAGGCTATAGCCAAAATAATATTCCACTCCTGCGCCTCCAGCCATAAGATTGCCCCAAAGCACTTCTCTACGGATGGATTCTTGGGTGGGGGTACCATTGGGGAGGCTAAAGCCTTCAAAGCCTACATCTGGCGGCACCCCATTATTGGCGCTGCCTTGCTCGTCATTGGCCACCACCCAAGGCTTGCCTGCATTGGTAGAGGCTTGCACCCAGTTTAAGGTGGAGCTATGGACATTATTCCAGCCCGTTTGAATAGATGCTCCAGTCAATAAGGAGCTATTGCCCAAAAGCGGGTTATAAACCGAATTTTGCTGTCCCGGATAGGAGTGAATGACGATGTGATGATCGTAGGGATCGACAGCACGCATATAGTCAGCGTAGGATTTGACCAGTAATTGATTGGGATCACTAAGCTCTGACCAGATGTCATTTTCCTCCCCGAGGTTCCAATTGAGGGCCAAATGATGGCCAAAGCGAGCGACGAGTTCTCGATAATACAGTTTTCTCTCTATGCCCAATTGGCCCTGATCTAAGAGCTGATCGTTTTCTGTTTCTTGGGTTTTGAAATGTAGGTAGAGACCCAGTTGATCTGCGTGCTCAAATATGATTTCCCATTGGGCGAGTTTGGAGATGTCGAAACGTTGGCGGTCGTCTTGGGGACTATTGGAGCCATTGGCATTGATATAGGGAAAAACATTTTTGTCATCACCATTGATGTTCATGGTCAAAAAGGAAAATACATTCATTCCTTTGCCGGCCAGGTAGTTGAGCGCCCCGATCAATTCACGGCCTTTACCACTTTGCCAATCAGGATCCCCTGTATTCCAGTCGATCAGATGTGGAGTCCAGTTTTTTCGCCTATTGTTATTATTGGGAGTGTTGTCAAAGTCTTCATAGGCGAGGAGATTTTCGGGAGCATCCGCTCCCCCTTTGAGAAAGTATTGACCCGAACCGGCAAATTTAAGGTATCGTTCTCCGACATATTCCAAACGCCCATGAGCGCGAAAATCGCGGCCCGTTTTATCGCTTGCTAGCACATTGAAAGTACCATTAGCCCCATCAAAGTCTGTCGCTGTCCCCTCACTAGGGTCTAGTGAAATAGCGATTTGTGGTCCAGTACGGAAAGAGGCATTATAGGTCCAAGCCCCAGTTGCATTGGGGGCAAAGTGGCATCGCCAAACATTGCCTCCCGTAGCGCTCGTTTCTTCGGCTTGGCCATCGGCTGCAAAAAAGCCCGGTACCAGGTAGCTATTGCCGCTAGCAGTATGGGTAAACAAGACATTGAGTCGATAATCACGAAAGGGATTCGAAACACAACTTTCGTCGCTAGTTGGGCCATCAAAATCTAAGGTGATTTTGTGCCATTGTTTTAACTCTCCATTGAGACTGACTTGGCCGGTTCCCGTGCCGCTACAAGCAGCGGGAGCAGGACCTCCGCTATTGATAACGGTAAAATTGATGCTGAGTGGACTGCCAGCAGTACCACCCGCATTGGCCGCAGAGTAGGCGATTGCCGTGATACTGTATGCACCTACACTCAACGCTTGGCCTGCAAAATTACCTGCATTATCGCCAAATAGCGCATAAGGTGCATTGTTTTCCGTTTGGAAATTGTTTTGGCCATTCCAGGCAAAGCGGACACTTCCTGTTGGGGAAGGCTGGGTATAGGCTCGAATGTTAAAAGAATTGTTGGGATAATTGTCAAGATCAATGACGATCCCCTCACTAAGAGTCAGGTAATCTGTCCCATTAGCGGGGTTAACCAAGCTAAGAGAGGAGACTGTTTGAGCAGAAAGAAATGAAAGCGATAGGATTAGAAAAGAGCAAAGCCATATAGCAAGATGCTGGGCTTTGTACATAAAGGGTAAATAGAATGAGCACTTTAAAATCAAAGCTTTTCAAGACGAAATCAAAGCATCAAAGCGCTTTTTCTTACATCTGACTTAGATTAAATTTGTAATATGTAGTTTCATACAATTTTCACATTCTGCAAACTATGTTCAACGGTAAAATTACTCTTCTATTTTTGTTATGTGGCTTACTTTGGCAAGCCCCCCTCTCTGCACAAGACTTAGATACCGACTTACTTGAAAACTGGAAAGCTCGTAGCATTGGTCCCGCTGGCATGAGTGGGCGCGTTACTACCATAGATGTCCTGAGAGACAATCCAGCGGTAATTTATATTGGGACCGCAAGCGGAGGTCTTTGGAAATCTGAAAGCGGGGGCATCAAATGGAAGCCTCTATTTGATGAGGAAATTGTTGCTTCAATCGGTGCCTTGGCCATTGCACCTTCTAATCCCGATATCATCTGGGTCGGTACAGGTGAAGGGAATCCCCGTAATAGTCAAAGCAGTGGTTTTGGTGTTTATCGTAGCCTCGATGGAGGCGAAAGTTGGGAGGCCATGGGCCTAGAAAATACACGCAATGTCCACCGCGTCATCATCCATCCTGATAATCCAGATATCGTTTGGATAGGCGCTCAAGGCTCTGCTTGGGGAGATCATCCCGAGAGAGGCGTTTATAAAACGACCGACGGTGGTAAAACTTGGCGCAAAGTCTTGTATATGAACGAGCGCACTGGTATCGCTGATTTGGTACAAGATCCTCAAAATCCTAACAAGCTAATCGCTGCAATGTGGGAGTTTCGTCGTTGGCCTTGGTCCTTTAAGTCTGGAGGAGAAGGTTCTGGACTTTATGTGAGTCATGATGGAGGAGAAAGCTGGACTAAGCGTACCGATGCCGATGGCTTGCCTAAAGGTGAATTGGGGCGTATGGGACTAGCGATTGCACCTAGCAATCCTAAAATCGTGTATGCGATCATCGAAGCGAAGAAAAATGGATTTTATCGTTCCACCGACGGTGGTAAAAACTGGAAACTCGTCAATGGCAAAGATGAAATTGGTAATCGTCCATTTTACTACTCGGATATATTTGTCGATCCGGTCAACGAAAACCGCATCTATAGTCTTTATTCGATGGTTTCGCTGAGTGAAGATGGCGGTAAGTCCTTTCGAGTTATGATTCCATATTCAGGCGTTCACCCTGACCATCATGCTTGGTATATCCATCCTGATAATCCTAACTATATCATCGAAGGAAATGACGGTGGTCTCAATATCTCACATGACCGTGGCATGACTTGGCGCTTTGTCGAAAACCTACCGCTGGCGCAGTTTTACCACATCAATATCGACAATGAGATCCCTTATAATGTCTATGGGGGTATGCAAGACAATGGCTCTTGGCGTGGTCCAGCTTATGTCTGGCGTTCTGGTGGTATTCGTAATACCTATTGGGAAGAACTCTTTTTTGGTGATGGCTTTGACGTTGTCCCTGATCCCGAAGACAATCGTTATGGCTATGCTATGTCGCAGGGGGGCTCCGTAGGTCGCTACGATTTGGAGACGCGTTCGTCGAAGTCGATCAGACCCACACATCCTGATGGCGAAGAGCTTCGCTTTAATTGGAATGCAGCCATTGCCCAAGATCCTTTTGATGCTGCGACGATTTATTACGGAAGCCAATATGTACATAAGAGTACAGATCGGGGGGATAATTGGGAGATCATTTCAGACGATTTGACAACCAATGATCCCGAGAAGCAAAAGCAAAGAGAAAGCGGTGGATTGACCTTTGATGTCACCAATGCTGAAAATCATACTAGTATAGTCGCAATTGCCCCTAGCCCTGTAGAAAAGGAGCTCCTTTGGGTCGGTTCTGATGATGGTCGCTTGCATATTACGCGTGACGGTGGAGAGAATTGGACTGATCTTACAGCTAAAATGGGCGGTTTGCCCGCCGGTAGCTGGATCCCACAAATCCATGCCTCTAATCATAGCGCTGGCGAAGCTTTTATTGTAGTCAACAATTACCGTCGCAACGACTGGACGCCTTATG
>JBCAWW010000209.1:0-8071 GCA_038534415.1 Bacteroidota bacterium
TTCTCCTGTATACAGGAGAAGAACGTACTTCTGAAGAGATGGTTGAATACTATGCAGACTGGTGCAAGCGCTATCCAATCGTTTCTATCGAAGATGGTCTTGACGAAAATGACTGGACTGGTTGGAAAAAACTCACAGACAAATTGGGTGATAAAATCCAATTAGTTGGTGATGACTTATTTGTAACCAATGTCGATTTCTTGAGCCGTGGTATCGAAGAAGGAGTAGCAAACTCTATTCTGGTAAAAGTAAACCAAATCGGTTCTTTGACTGAAACGATCGAAGCGGTTCAACTTGCTACTCGCAATAGCTACACCAACATCATCAGCCACCGTTCTGGTGAAACTGAAGATACTACTATTGCTGACCTTGCGGTTGCATTGAATTCTGGTCAAATCAAGACAGGTTCTGCTTCACGTAGTGATCGTATCGCAAAATACAATCAACTTCTTCGTCTGGAAGAAGAACTCGGAACTGCCGCTGTATACGCTGGCTCACGTTTCCGTTACGTATAAAACAGAAAAGCATTTTTGCTTAGGGAAGTCCTCAGGGCTTCCCTTTTTTTATGTGCAAATGTAATTGAGCATGCAGAAGCGTCAATAAGATGGAACACTCAAACAGCTATCTCAATAAACCTAAAAGCATGCGTAAATCCATTTGCCTTTTCTTCACTTTAAGTATTCTAGCCTTATTTCAGCAAAGCTGCAAAGTCCCCGAAAAAGTTGACAACCAGATTGACAGAGCCCTCGATTTGGTCAACGAAGGGATTGCCTCTATCAACGATCAATCAGATCAGTGGCGCGGGACGCTCGAGCATATGTATGAGCAAATGCCAGAAGACCTGCACTGGGTCAAGGAAGATGTTTCTCAATTGATCAGTGAAGGCATCGGGGCCACAACCTCCAATGTGCTATGCGTGATAGACGCGATTCCCAACCGCATGATTAGAGGCTTGCAAACGCTCAAAGCGAAGTTATTAGAGCAAGAACTACCGGATATCGCCCCGACAGTATGTAATGTTACTTTATCGACCATTGACTTAAATGCTCCAACTCATATTCGTACAGAAATCATTCTCAACGGATACGACTTCATCAACGCTAGTAAATTGAAGTTATTTTTGCGCAAGGCTAATGGGCAGAAAACAGATGTAACTAACAATCGCTTGTTTAAGCAGTCAGACTATCAATACAGCATCAACATCGCCAATTGGGATAATACTTTGCAGCAATACATTGCCTTGGTGCTCGAATTTGATGGAGAAATTTTATCAGAGTTTGCCATTATCCCACTTGATTTACCCCTAATCCAAACCTTTGAATTTCAACCTTCAAGTTTCGAGCGACTTTGTCCTTCTCATATTGGCGGGGACAAGGAGTTTGGCGGCAATGGACCTAATGTCACTGCAGAAGCCAGCTTGAGTATTGTCAATAATCGGGAAGTGTGGGTAGAAATCTATTTCCACGTCAAAGAAACCAAGTCCAACTGGACTGAAGCACGTTATCATGAATCCCATAAGCTAAAGACCATTCCAGTAGGCTTTAAATTCAACCGTTTTCTTTCCGACCAAAAGACGACTTGGACATATACCGACAATGATCATTCAGTCGATACAAAGGCCTATTCGAGCGCTCATCTGGTCAGGGAATTTAGAGCCAAAGGAGATACTGGTGGAGATGATGTGGGAAATTGCACCAGCGATGATTCTTACTTATCAGTCTGGTTTAACAAGGTTCGATTGGAAATTATTGAAAACTAAAGTAAAGCTTAGTAAAAAAGTAAAGGAATCCAGCTAGGGTTCCTTTTTTGGTTTGTATCCTATTGCGGAAAGTGCGTTATTTTGCAGTACACACAGCCACGTACATTCGTATTGATAAACACAAACTCATGAACCTAGCCTTTCGGAGTATCACCCAACTATTGCTTGGGCTAATTTTCCTTTCCAGCCTGATGATTGCCTGTCAGGCAGAAGGAGACGCAGATGCCCAGATCCTTGTCAATCCTCAAAAGGGTCCTTTCTCTGTGGTAGTTACCACCACAGGAGAGCTTCAAGCCAAAAAATCAGTCAGCATTTATGGGCCTCGCAGCGCAGGTAGATTTAACATCTATCAGATCAAGATCAATAGCATGGAACCAGAAGGCACTCGTCTCAATAAGGGAGACAAAGTAGCAGAACTGGACCGAAGCGAATTGATGGGTAAAATCTCCGAGCAGGAAAATGCGCTGCAAAAGGCACAATCCCAATACACCCAGGTCGTGCTCGACACTGCCTTAGACCTCTCTGATAATCGAGACAAGATTGCCAATTTAAAATTTGAGATGGAACAAAAGCTTTCCGAAAAGGAGCAATCCATCTATGAAGCCCCCTCCATCCAAAAGCAAGTACAACTACAATATGAACAGGCCAAAAGGGCCTTAGACCAAGCAGTCTCCAATTACCAAAAGCGAATCGCCCAGTCAGTAGCGAAAGTAAAAGAAGTAGAAGCAGACCTCAATCAAACCAAACAACGATATCGAGAGTTGCAGGAACTCATGCAGGAGTTTACCATAATTGCCCCTGAAGACGGCATGCTCACCTATTATCGCGAATGGCGAGGTAAACGCAAAGCAGGCTCCACGGTTTCCTCATGGAATCCAATCGTAGCAACCCTACCAGATTTATCAGAAATGGTTTCCGTCACCTTTGTCAATGAGATTGATATCCAAAAAATCCAAGAGGGAATGGAGGTGGAAATTGGTCTTGATGCGATGGCAGACAAACGCCTAAAAGGCAAGGTAAATAGTGTCGCCAATATTGGGGAGCAACGTCCTGGTTCGGATTCTAAAGTCTTTGAAGTCTCAATCGAAGTACTGCAATCAGATACGACTCTTAGGCCCTCTATGACCACTAGCAATGAGATTTTAGTCGCTTCGCGGAACGAAGTCATGTATATTCCTTTAGAATGTTTGTATGCCCAAGATTCTGTAAGCTTTGTCTACGCCAAGGATAATGCAGGTTTGCAGAAAAGAGAAGTATCAGTTGGCCTTCTCAATGAAAATGATGCAGAAATTTTAGCCGGCCTCAAAATGGAGGATCAAGTTTATCTTTCTATGCCTGCCGATACTAGCGGGATTCCTTTCATTTCACTTGGCCAAACTGACACCCATGCTCCGCAAGCTCAGTTATAATTTTAGCATTGGATTAGAAGCACTCATCCAAAACCGACTGAGAGCTTTTTTGACCTCTCTGGGGATCATTTTTGGGGTTGCATCTGTGATTGCCATGCTTGCCATTGGTCGCGGTGCGGAACAAGAAATCCTAACCAAGATGGAAACCTTGGGCGCGAACAACTTGATTATCCAGCCCATAATAGAGCAGGAAGAAGGAGAGCCAGACGAAGAAGAGGATGCCGAAAACAAGGTACAACGCTTCACCCCAGGGCTGACCTTGCAAGACGCCTATAGCCTAGGAGACTTACCTTTTGTAAAAGCAGTTAGTCCCGAAATCGAGGTAGAATCTATTGCCATTAGATCCGGTCGAAAACGAAGCGTAAAATTAGTCGGCGTCAACAACTCCTACTTTGAGAACGGGACTTTTCGATTGGCACAAGGCGCTGTTTTTTCAGCAGAACATCAAGAATTTGCCCGGCCAGTATGCGTTATTGGCAGTTCCGTCAGGTCTCGGTTTTTTCCAACCGAAGAACCGATCGGCAAACAAATCAAGTGTGGCAAACTTTGGCTAACGGTCATTGGCGTGATGAAAGCTCGCAATATTAGTCGAGACATCAGGGACGAGCTTGGGATTCGAAACTATGATTTGGATATCTATATCCCAATTGAAACCATGCTTCTGCGTTTTAAAAATCGTGCTTTGGTTACTCAGAGCCTCATCCAACAAGCTAATATGGAAGATGACGATGATGATCCAGAAAAACCCAAGCCCAATTATCATCAGCTAGATCGTATGGTCCTCCAAGTTGAAGATAGCCGCTATATGTATAGTCTCGCAGAGATTAGTAATCGCATGCTCAGCCGAAGACACAATCAAGTCGTAGACTTCGAAATCATCGTTCCAGAACTACTCCTAAAGCAAAAGCAAGAGACCACCGATATGTTCAATTTCGTACTCTTTGCGATAGCCTCTATTGCCTTAATCGTGGGCGGAATTGGGATCATGAATATTATGCTTGCCTCCGTATTAGAGCGAATCAAAGAAATCGGACTTCGCCTATCACTTGGCGCCACCCAGCGCGATATTATTCTTCAGTTTATGAGCGAGGCTGTAGCGATCAGCATTTCTGGAGGAATCCTCGGCATTTTACTCGGCATCAGTCTAAGTGCCATTATCGGTCAATTTACGGGTATTGAAACCATCGTTTCGATCCAATCAATCGTCTTATCATTTTTCGTAGCGGTGAGTGTGGGACTCATTTTTGGTATCTATCCCGCCCAAAAAGCAGCCAAACAAGACCCGGTTATTTCTCTACGTTCAAATTAGCATTCCATGAAGCCTACCTATCTATTTTTTTGTCTTGGGTTGCTCTTCGCGCAACTCCAGGCCCAAACCTTAAGCGGTCAATTAAGCCTTGATGCTTGTATCGGACTCGCCCAAACCAACAGTCCCGCCGCTCGCATCGCGGGTCTTGATTTCAGAGTTACCGAGCGGACTTATGATGCATTTAGGTCCAGTTTAAAGCCGCAGCTTATATTCAATGCTGATGCGCCCGGCTTCAGCCGAACGATTGTCGATGTTTTACAACCCGATGGGAGTATTGCATTTCGAGCCCAGCAACAGACCTTTTCATCCGTAGGTTTGAGCGTATCTCAGATCATTCCTCAAACCGGGGGTAGGATCAGTGTTGGTTCCTACCTTTCTAATTTCACCAATTTGAGGGACTCAAATGAAGTTTTTTGGCAATCAACTCCTATTGCTCTACGCTATACTCAACCCATTTTTCAACCCAATGAGTTTCGCTGGAACCAAAAACAGCAGTCATTACAATTTGAGTTAGCAGGCGTTGACTTTGTCCAAGATATGGAGTTCATCGCCGTGGAGATTACTTCCTTCTATTTTGAGGCTTTGATTGCCAAACTCAATATGGAGCGAGCAGAGTTCAATCTCACCAATAATGACACCATCTATACTATTTCTAAAGGGAGATTTAGTGTGGGCAAAATCGCAGAAAACGAACTTTTGCAAAGTGAACTTTCCTACATGAATGCGCAGGCTTCATTTGAGCAGGCACAGGTCAATTATGACCAGGCCATCCAAAATTTAAAAACAGCCTTAGGGATTGCGCGAGAGGAGCAGCTAGACGTTTATTTACCTCCAGCCTTACCTCAGTTAAACGTATCTCCAGAATATGCCTTAGAAAGAGCCCTCGAGTATTCACCCCTCCTCCAGCAATTGGAGTTACAAAAGTTTTCCGCAAGACGAAACCTCCAAAGAGCCAAGCTTAACGGCCGTTTTTCGGCAAATTTGAATGCATCCTTCGGTCTCAACCAAACTGCAGCCACATTTTCTGACTCCTATCAAAAGCCCGTAAGCCAACAAGCAGTAAGTCTAGGGGTACAAATTCCGATCATTCAATGGGGTCAGACCAAAGCGGAAGTAGATGCCGCCTTGGCAGCAATGCAAAGCACTGAACTGGCCGCAAACCAGAGTACTCAGGAGTTTAAAGATGATGTGTACTACCAAGTACTAGGATTACGCCAGCTATACCGGCAACTTGAAATTTCTGCTCGCTCTGATACAGTCGCTCAAAAACGTTACGAAATCACCAAGAACCGCTACCTCATTGGTAAGGTAGATATTCAGAGTCTTTTCATCGCTCAAGCCGAAAAGGATGCTGCTCAACAAACCAATGTAGCGAACCTACGAGCCTATTATCTGGCACTAGCTAGGTTAAGAGCTACTACCTTATACGATTTCATTGATGATCGCCCCTTACAGGCCTTGATCCCTAAAGAATAGACAATCAAGCTGGCTTATGAATTACCCAATTGGTCGATTTTCTCGTCCAACCCACTGTGATCTTTCAACTTGGATAGCTTATAAAAAACAAAAAAGTACCAAACGACACTAAGCACGATAGCAGTTAGAGGCAATACCCATCTAAATCTCCCTAGGGCAAATGTCTCAACAATCAATCTTTCTAAAACCCAAATAAAGCACCAGCCCATTAGCGCTCGCCAAGGAAACTGGCTGGCTTGCTCTCCCTTTTGTTTACTTTTAAAAAACAACAGCCCCAAAAGGCCTCCCGCCACTAGCATCAACAATAGGATCAGGCTTATCCGTAATTCGTCCGACATGAAATTTTCTATCTGCCATGAAACTACGCTTTTTTATGATTTTTTGAGGATTTCGCCTTCAGTAGATTTAACAGCTTAGGCAAGGTGATCATGATAAAACTCAATGCTAGTTCTAGCATCAAAATTCCCCATCCGACTTCTTGGCCTTCCCAGGCTTCCAACTTAGCATAAGGAAGCATTGCGGTATTTTCAGCTACCCAGTCTAGAAATATTAATCCTTTTTCACTTAACCAGGCTGGATAAGCCGCTAAGCTTGGTGAAAACAAACTAATAATCACAGTCAGGAAGCCAGCAAACACCAGAACAAATAATAATGGAGCGACAACTAGGTTGGCAGGCAGGAAATAAGACGGAAAGCTCCCAAAGTAATACCAAACCAAAGGGGCTGTTGCCGCCGTAGCCAATAGATTCACTCCAATAAGTTCATATAGACGGTTTAGCCATGTCCAAGGCGTTTTGACCCATTTTGCATATATCGGCAAAACTGTCAATAGCATTCCTACCGCGAGATAAGAAAGCTGAAAACCTACCGTTAAGATATCTTCTGCTGCCCAAATCAATTGTAAGAGTCCGCAAAGCGCCCAGACGTTCAGGGGATGAATCCGTTGGTGTACTAGTCTTACCAGCAAATATACCCCAAGCATATTGCTAGCTCTTACGACTGAAGAACTTGCTCCTGTTAATAAACTAAAAGCAGCCAAAGCCAGTAGCAAAAACAAAGTGCTGAGCAGACGACCATAAAGGTTTCCTTGGAAAACTTTGGTCACACTACTCAGCAATACAAACAAAATACCAACGTGCAGTCCAGAAATGGCCAGCAAATGACTAAATCCAGCGGTCGCAAAGCGCTCTTTAGTATCTCGCTTAAGATCTCCTTTAAATCCTAAAAACATTGCTTTCGCCAAGCCAGCCGAAACCGAATCCTCGCAATAGCGATCCCAATACCTGCTCAGTCTTTTTTGCAAACGGCCAAGATCAAGACGCCAACTAGTACCCTTAGGTCCTGCTTCCAGATTCCATGCAAAGAGCATATACTGTAAGCCTTGCTTATCCAAATAAGCCTGGTAAGAGGCCGATTCAGTCGTAATAGATTTTATACTACCTTTCAGATACAAAGTATCTCCTAAGTCTAATTGACTTACAGTATCCCTAATAAAAAACTTCAAGTTCCTCCTTTCAGGCCGCCAAGCGTCATTCTCCAACCTTCTCGCATAAGTCTTTAATTGACCGGTTCTACCTTTTGGCGAAAAATTGAGAGGTTTTTCTATTACTCCAGCCACCTCTAGTATACTAGCTTCTTCCAAGTTTGGAAGTGCCTCATTTTGCAAGCTATTTGGCACTAGCCATAAATAGCCCAACAAAAACATACTCAGGCCTAGTATACCCCAAGGCATGATGGAGCGCCGAAAAACCCCTCGTACACGTAGCATAACTATCCACCAAACCACCACCCCTAAGCCTAACATCACTAGCGCTCCAACATCTCCACCCATCCAAATCGACTTCAACAATATGCCAGCAGCAAAAGCGACAAAAGGCAGCAATAAAGGTATCCGGTGCAATAGCTTCATGCCCAAAGGTCATTACTCGACCAGAAAATGTCATGGATACTTTTCCTTCGCAGTAAATAAGTTTACCTCATTTCCTCAAATAAGAAAATACTTCTCATCCTTTTATAACAGACTAATGTTGAACGCATTAGCTAATAAATAACAAAAAGGGATCGTAGCAAAAATGCTACAATCCCTTCCCTGAAATCAGGTAATTGGGGTAACGAAAA
>JBCAWW010000210.1:0-8060 GCA_038534415.1 Bacteroidota bacterium
TTATTTTTCGTACTGGGGCTTAGCTTATGATTTTAACACCTAATGCAAACATGGTGAAATCATTCTTGCTCTTATTTTGCTTTACCCTAGTTTTTACAGCTGCGCTGAACGCTCAGTTTCTCAGGCCCCAGGCCCACAGCACGCTATCGCCTAACATCATCTTTCTCGAAGTGTTGGGCAATGGTGGCAAGCTCTCGCTCAATTATGAGCAACTTTTTTTACAAACAGATAATATTGGTGCAAGCGGCCGTTTTGGTTTTGCGGCTTTTCCCGAAGGGGAAGGCGTGATTGATTATGGTATTCCCGCTACGCTCAGTTTTCTTGCCGGTGCCCAAAATCTCTATGCTGAGATCGGCGGCGGCACTCGCATCGCCTTTGACAACAATTGGTTAGAGGATGGTTTTGAGATCATCCCTACCGGAATCTTGGGTGTACGCTATCATCCCGATAAAAATGGCGGCATCTTTTTCAAGCTGGCCTATACGCCTTCTTATCAAGAGGAGGTGATCCGTCATAGTGCAGGTTTTGCGATTGGGATTGGCTTGGATCGATAGATGATATTTTTAAAAAAAAAGTAGCGCCGCTCCCGTTTTTAAGTAGGGGATTGTGGCGCTACAATATTATTTCGACTAAGCGTTCCGCAGCGCGGAACGCTTAGTCATACAGCCGTCCTAATCAATTACCTCCACTAACTGCTTGAGCAGCATCCTCAGAACGGGAAACCGGCTCTCTTAGTCGTAATGCTAAAACGCCTGCAATAATGAAAAATGCCCCGCCAAACAAGATGGCATGGATGGCACTATCGCCTAGGAGGTTTTTATAGATCGGGCCAAAAGTGAGGGTTTGAATCCCCATCGGGATCACAATCATCATGTTAAGGATCCCCATATATACCCCACGTCGTTCCTGTGGTACAATTTTAGAAACCATCGAATAGGGAATCCCCATCATGGCGGCCCAGCCAATCCCAAAGAGGACCATCGGCATGAGGACGAGCAAAGGATCGTTGATATGTGGGATCGCCAACATCGCAATACCCGTGAGAAAGAGACTGCCTACATAGACCTTTTTGTTGCCAAAACGCACCGCTAAGGGGACCAACGCAAGCGCCACGATCATGGTGGTGACATTGTAGGTAGTGTTCATTTTGGCGGCTTGACTGAGCGCCTCAGAACCGTCCATGCCCATCGTCTCACGAAAGAGAGGTGCGATAAATTGCCAGTAGATGAAGAGTGCGTACCACTGAAATAGATAGACGCCAGAGAGCTTCCACATAAATTGAGGCATAAGTTTTATGGCCTCTACAATCTCTAAAAAGGGATCTTGAATGCGCTCGATGAGCGATTTGCTATTGTGCAATTTCATCTCCTCTAGCTCCGCCTCCGATGGGGGGATTTCAGGGGTTTTGAGCACCGACCAAAGAATAGTGGCTACCGATAAGACCGCTCCAATAAAGAAGGAATAGTACAACCAGCGTGGAATGGAGGTCGCCGTTTCTACGTCTAGTTCCCCGCCACCAAACCAATCTTGAAACAAAAAAATCGAGGCATTGGCGAGGACGATACCCGCTCCTACAAAAAGGCTTTGCATCTGATAGCCCAAACTCAGCTGCTTTTCGGGCAGCTTATCCCCCACAAAAGCCCGATAAGGCTCCATCGCCATATTGTTGCCAACGTCGAGTATCCACAATAGTCCTACTGCAAACCAAAGCGCTGGGCTAAATGGGAAGGCAAAGAGACAAAGACTACCAATCAGCGCACCGATCAAAAAGAAAGGTTTACGTCGGCCCCATCGAGGAGACCAAGTCTTATCAGAGATCGCCCCAATGATCGGCTGGATAATCAGTCCTGTAACCGGTCCCGCGATATTGAGAAGGGGCAAATCCTCTGGGCTCGCCCCTAAAAAAGAAAAGATCGGATTGACAGCCGTTTGCTGTAAGCCAAAGCTAAATTGGATGCCCAAGAAGCCGACATTCATATTGAATATCTGCCAGAAGCTTAGACTCGGTTTCGCGATTTTCATGTGAATTCGTTTTAGTAGTAGTCCTTATTGGATAAAAAATCAGCTGCCTCCTTCTACGAAAACGATTTAGTACAATAAAAAACGGGATATCAATTGATATCCCGTAGAGTTATGATATGTTTTCGCAGATTTCAGTAGTCTTTATTGAGTAGTAATCACATCCAAGATAAGATTTCCTCGCCAAGATTGAAATCTTATGCGCTATTTATTGCCCTCATTACTAGCCTGTTCGGCATTTTGAGGCTCCTTGGCATTCGCTTGTCCGCCGCTAAGAAATTCGATATTGGCGATGACATAGTTTCCTACTTTTTCGCCTTGGGCCACGCCTTGGTCGATGGCGGGGCGGTAGTGAATCCCGCCGTAAAGACGGCTCACTGCTGCTTCTTGAGAAGCGGCAAGAAATGAATCGTAAGAGCGTACCGGTAGATCAAATTCAACCTCTGTAGAGTCGGCAAAGCCGTAGTCGTCTCCAAACCAATTGGTGAGCGTTAGCGCAGCGGCCGTAGAAATCACACTATGGCCAGAAGTGTACTCTGGAAAAGGAGGGGTTTGCAGGAGGGGGCGCCAGTCTGGATCGATATGCTCATTGATCACGGTCTCTGGACGAATAAGATTTGAACGGTATTTCTCATCCCAGCAGCTAATAAAGGCATCTGCCAAGGCAATAGAAACGCTCGTATAAACGGCGACGGATTTCATTAGGTCTGCTTCTTCTTTGCGAAGCACTTGAGAGCTAATCCCCATCCAATGGCCTCCGGGACTGATTTTTTTGATCGCATAGACTACGTGCCCGATATGCTCGGTCGCAAAGGGATTACAATCCCAAAACTCAGCAATTTCTTCGGTTTCTGGCGTACGATCTTTAACCGCTTTATAGACCTCCATCAGCTCTTCGTAAAATTTACTGCTTTCATCAAGCCCTTTGCCATCGGCATTCATGACAAGGGCAGTCGGTCTGACGGGGATAAACTGAGTCGCGGAATCGATCACGAATGGGCGGATGGTATTCCAGTGTGGCTCAATCGCGTCCATATAATCGGGAGGAGTCGGTGTCCAGCGCCCTACGGCAGTGGTTACATTGTAGCGAGGCGCAGTACGCGTCTCTTTGTAGTTGTCTTTGTCAGCCCAAGCGATGATATGAGCGGCCACGGTATTTCCATATGCTATGGAACGCTCAAATACGTCCTCCGGTAGGCCAGCTGCACGATATTTGGCATAAATCTCCGTTTCGAAGGCTTCGATTTTTTCTTGAGAGAAGACTAGCTTTCGCTTAATCTTCAAAAATGCCTGCATGGCTGCCAAAGAGTGGTTGACTTCTTGATTACCATCAGGAAGTGGCACGGGTGTCAAATCCGTTAATTGGCCGGCAAGACTCTTGTACTCGGGGAAAGCGGGTTGCAATGCCTCATAGGCGGCAATATTGCAATAGCTATACACCCGACTCGCCACCGGTGGCGAAAAGATATCATGCACCATGATATCGGTAAGGTCTTTTTGTGCACGGTGATAAAAGCCGGGATTAGCGGCTGCTTTATTATAAACTGAAGGATCTACATTCTGCCCACAGGCGAGCCATGTAAGGCTAAAAATCGCCATCAACCCAATCAGACCAAGGTATTTATTCATGTCCTAATTTATCTTTAGCTGCAAAAATAGCGAAAGCTGCATATTTGCTCAAAATAAATCAGGATTATAGTATTATAAGCAATGATTATAGTCAGTTAACACCACTTATCTAGAGCTTTTTGCTAAGGTGCAATACCACTCCATCGCCCATAATCACCTCATCTTGATAGTCAAGTTGCTTGTCGTCATCATAAATCCCTCTACCATCTGGTATATAGCCTCTTTTGATATAGAGGATTTGGGCCGCCCCATAATCTTTGAGCATCCCCACGCCGATGCCGCATATAGCTGATCTTTGTTTGATGCGTCTTTCTGCTTCATCCATCAGGGCATTGCCAATCCCTTTTCGTTGAAATTTTTTGAGCACGTTGAAATCTACGATTTCGGGGATTCCTTCGGCTCTAAAGGGGCCGTAGTTTGATTGCCACATGATCGTCAGGTAGCCAGCAAATGTGCCTGCATAGTCTGCAATTATCACATCTCGAGTACCGCTCTCTTGGAGCTGGTAGTAATATTCGTATTGTTTGCTCGGTTTTTCCCAGCCTTGGGTCTTAAAAGCGAGGCTAATGATTGGGCAATCTTCTGGTGTGATTTTTCTGAGGGTGAGTGCTTGCATGGGCTTGGGGTTTTGGTACAATTCTTTTATACAGAAATGAGGAGAGAAGCGTTCCGCGCAGCGGGGTAGGTGAAGACATCCCCTTCCGTCGATCGGCCCCTTCCAAGTGGCCTGACGGGAAGAAAGGTGCGTTAGTCCTCCCAGGTTCAATAAATCAACAACTCAGACATTCAACGACTATGAATAAGCGTTCCGCGCAGCGGTAAAAAAAAATAGACACCCACGCTAAATGTAGGTATCTACCTCGCAAAGTGACAATTGCTTTTTCTTTTTACTTAGCCTAAGCTTATTCAGACCACAATGACCTGAGCAAGGCTATGATGCCGGTCAATACCCCCAATATTGTGGTCCATGTGAGGAAATTGAGTTTGTTATTGATTTTTTTGAGTTTGGCTTCTTCCCGGGTTAAAGGCTCGGCCTCGGCGATCATTTTGGTGGGGAGGCTGAGCTTACCTTCGTCTTGCAGCTTTTTCAAGCTCTTGTAGTCGGTACGTACGGTGATGCCGTCTTTTTCGAAGACCAATACACCAAAGGATTCTTTAAATGCTACCACTGCCCCTGCCTCAAAACGGATGGTATCTGCGATTGTTTGGGCATTGAGTCCACTGAAAGTGATGGGTTCGAGGACTTCAAATTGGTTCTCTTGGCTAAAGGCTGATAGACTTAGAAAAGTGAGGATGATGAGAAATAGCTTTTTCATTTTGATTGTGATTTTATGACTTGATTATGCCTTCTGCCCGAATCGATAATCCTTTGGTGCTTCTATGATGCTCTCTCCTAAAGCGGCATTCGCTTTCGCTCATGGGAGCAGCTAGTTAAATATCGTTAATAGGTAGCCTATCGCACAAATAGAGCTTTTTGGATATAGTCTCAGCTGGATGTGATGGATACTGCTGCTCTATTTGCAATAGAGAGAAGCGTTCTGCGCAGCAGTAAAAAAAAATCTGTGGAGCATAGGGGGGCTCGATTTGGGCTTTGTCTTAGAGACAGAAATTAAGTTCAGACAAACACAGAAACTTTTAATCATACTAAGATGAAAACCATCAAAATCAGCTTCTTCCTCAGCATCCTAGCGATTAGTCTTTTTTCTTGTGACCCGCAGACGGTCAATCCGAAAGAAGAGGAGCCCGATATGGAGGCCGCCAAGGCCATCATCGCCGCCGAGACTAACTTTGACAATGTAGTCCAATTGGTAGACTTTACGCTTGCTACCCTCGGCCCTAAGAAGACCAGCACCTTTTGCGCAGACATCACAGCAGACACAGCGGCCAAGGAAATCATCATCGACTTTGGGGCCGGCTGTACCAACAATGGCGTAAGCCGAGCCGGTAAAATCATCATCAATTATATCGGTCGCTATCGTCAGCCCGGAGCTGTCTTTAGTGTGACTTTTGACGCCTACCAAGAAAATGGCGAGCAATTGGACGGTACGCTTTCTATCGCCAGTTTTGACCGCAATGCCGCCAATCAATTGTTTTTTACCGTCAGCATCATCAATGGTAAAGTGACCAAAGCCAATGGGGATGTCGAAGGCTTCGATGGTAGCCGTACGATGACTTGGGTAGCCGGTGAAAATACGCCGCTTGATCCTACAGATGACGAACATGAATTTACGGGTTACGCTGCTGGCTACAATGCCCAAGGACAGGCTTATAATATCGAAATCAAAAGCCCACTGCTTTATAAGGTCAGCTGCCTGATCGCGGGTAAAAACTTGCCTGCTAGTGGCTCCATGGAGATTAGCTCTACTGAGTTCAACGGCTTGCTAGAGGTTGACTTTGGTACAGGCGCTTGCGACAAGGAGGGCACCCTCATATACAATGGCAATAGTTTCCCATTCAGCATCTGATGAATCGTTTAAAGTGCTTCATTATTATTCCATCATTGCTCATCACTTTCTGTTTGGGCTGTCAGGAGGCAGGTCTCGCACCTTTGTGTGAGACCCCTTCCTTCTTTTCGGACTATGCGGAGCGGAGCTTCAAGATGGGCTTTTCTACTTGGAGTTTTGGGCCTGATGAGAGCGACCGTCGTGAGACCTATCAGTTTATTGCCAAGCATGCCGATGTGTACTCAGAGCAGCTTGACGAGTATATTCCTTGGCGGGCTTTGGAGGCCCAAATGCCTTTGCCGGAGGCTTTGGTAGCGGATTTGGATTTCCGCCTCGCGCAACGCCCCCTCGAGCACGATCTGCTACTTTCGGTAAGTTTGCTCAATCTGGATCGCAGTGATTTATTAGCCGATAGTGATGGCTACGTTCCGACTCATGAACGACTCGACGATGACCTGATCGTAGCAGCCTACGAAGCCTATCTACGGCAACTTTTGGATCGCTTTCAACCCCAATATCTGGTAATGGCGATGGAGATAAACGATCTCTATTTGCACGATCGCAGCAAATGGGAGGCCTATAAAAATCTCGCTCAAAAGATCCGCAGCAATCTAAAAGCTAGTTATCCAGCAGTCTTACTCTCTGAGTCTGTGGTGCTACACAATTGGTATGAGGCGGAAGTCGACGAGCCGGACTCTTATCTCGAAGAGCTAGCCAATTATGTCAATCAGCTAGACTTCGCGGCCATCAGCTTTTATCCTTTTTTCAAGGGGCAAAAGAAGGCGCGTCAATTTCAAAAAAGCTTTGACTTCCTCCACGAGCAGGTCAATATTCCCATCGCCTTTGTAGAAACCACTCATTTGGCTGAGGATTTGAGTGTGCCTTCCTACCAAATCGAAATAGCCAGCGACGAATGTGAGCAAAATGCCTATCTCGAGACCCTGCTCCTCAATGCACAAGAAAATGAATATTTATTCATTATCTGGTGGTCCCATCGTGATTATGATCTTTTGTGGCAGATTTTTCCTGATGAGGTCAAGGACATTGGCAAGCTTTGGCGAGATACCGGCCTGATCGACGAAAATGGGGACGAGCGGATTGCTTATCGCACTTGGGAGTTGGTGAGGCGCTAGGGGAGCTGCTTCGCAGAACGCTTATATTGGGGCAATATAGCTAGGAACTCTCATCCCAAGACTGAATGAGAGATTGGGTAACCTTTGTGGTAGCCGTTTTAATTGAGACAATATCATTGAATGATGTAACAAAGTCATTATGCTTTTTTACATCGGTCTCAATTTGAAATCGTTCGATATATTTCCCTGGATTTGTGCGCAGTATCCACGATACTTGGGTTGTAGTTTCTGTGCAAAAAATATTATGAAGAGTTCTTGGGATTTGTCGTGAATTACAAATGAAGACCTCTCCTTTCATCGAATCGTTTCCGTAAATTTCAAAGTGCCTTTTTATAATCTCTTTTTCCTCATGATCTGGTTTACCCTCAAGAGAATCGATGAAAAAGATTCTTTTCATTTTACCGTTACCTTGAACATATTTTTGAGTTTCCCATTCAGTTGAATTGTCTTTGTGCCAGAAATAATTTTTTCTAGCATAAGAAGATCCATAAAAAATCCCATCACAATCTTTGAGGTAACGTAAAAATTCATCGTAAAATATCCTGAACATGGGGATATACTTATCCTCTAAGGCCACACTGCCTTCTGTGGTGAAATTGTTTACAATATCAATTAACCCTTCAATAAACCCCGGATGACTTTTTCGTAAACTAGGATTTAGTCGAGGCATAATTTCTTCTTTAAATACCAAGCAGAGGACACCTCTTACACAATCAAGTCAGTTTTTCGAAATGATGAAATCATCAACATTCGGCTTAAGGATGAAAGACAAAACATGTATTTCTCATTTCATCTGATATATGAAAAAGGGATAAGAGTAAACGATAAAATTAAC
>JBCAWW010000211.1:0-8040 GCA_038534415.1 Bacteroidota bacterium
TGATTAGAAGCTCCCCCTAGCGTAAAGCTCAAGTTAGACATTGGCTTATAATTCATGGAATAAATCATTCCCACAAAATCATTATCCAACCAACGGCGACGAATCAAATCAGTAGTGCTAATGGTATCAGGGCCTTGCACCAACTGCAAGGGACTAAAGCCATAGTCGCCTAAATTCTCACCTTCACGAAATTGCTCGAAGTAGCCAAAGCCTTTGGTGTAATGGAGGCCTACATTGAAATTGAACTGATCATTGGCTTCATAAGCATAAAAGGCTTGATAGTGATCCTGCTGATAATTATCGACCTCATTTTCGTAGGTATAATAATTGGAGCGGCGTAGTTCGGGATCATCCAAAAAGCTTTCTGGTACTCCCCACCATGATTGATAGGTGCGTTCTCTACCAGAGAAAACATTGACTTTAAACATGCTTTTTTCACCATAATAGCCCCCTGAAAGAAAGAATGAATTCAAATCAGAGCTAGCACGGTCCACCCAACCATCAGAAGTAATGTTTGAGATACGTGCATCAAAAGCAAAACGATTGTTGATCAAGCCAGTACCTACGTTGAGGGTGTTTTTGGCAGTATTGAACGAACCACGACTCAAGGCAACTTCTGCATAGGGCTCATAGTTCAAGCTGGTAGTCTGGATGTTTACAGAACCGCCAAAAGCAGCGGTACCATTAGTAGAGGTTCCTACGCCACGCTGCACCTGAATCTGATTGGTAGAAGAGGCAAAGTCAGGCATATTTACCCAAAATACACCGTGCCCTTCTGGATCGTTGAGCGGGATACCATTGAGGGTTACGTTGATACGGGTCTGATCAGAGCCACGAATCCGTATGCCTGTGTAACCAACACCGGCCCCAGCATCAGAGTTGACCACTACCGAAGGCGTCTGATCTAACAAAAAGGGCAGGTCTTGCCCATAATTTTGTTCACGGATCTCCTCCTTCTTGAGGTTGGTAAATGCAGTGGCAGTTTGCTCACTAGCGCGGATAGCGGTGATAATCACCTCATCGGTTAGCGCTACTCCCAGGTCGAGAAAGATGTTGAGACTTATCCCTCTTTCGTCGAGGGTAAAATCGTCTTCGTAGGGCTGATAGCCATCTACTTCTACCACGACAGCGTGGCGACCAGTAGCGACATCATCAATTCTAAACTCGCCCTTTTCATTGGTAATGAGCGTTTCTAGTAGTGTAGGAAAATAAACCGAGACTCCAGCCATTGGCTCTTGGGTCTCATTGTCGACCACAATGCCCCAAAGGTCTGCGTTTTGGGCGCAGAGGGAGCTAGCGACAAATAAACTGAATAAAGAAAGCAAAACGGTTCTCATAAAAATCATTGTTTGAAGGTAAAACCAACAAACAGGGGATGAGCACCGATACGTTTAAGGGAAATGCCTACCAATGGCAGGTCTAGCTTCCAAAACGTTCCCTTCGCCCGTGCTAACGGAATCAGGTTCGATGGGTATAATCTCAGCCGTTTGAGCAACTCAAAGCAGCACCCCTGTTTTGCGTGGGCAAATGTAGCAGCCTATTACTTAAAAACAAAGATTTGAATCAGGATTGTGCTTTTTGCTTTCCATACAATCATTTTTGGAAGCACTGCTACGCAGAACGCTGTTCTCGCCTAGCTGCTCAAGCTCGCCAATGCTTGCATAGTGCGCTTTTCCCCTCTGCCTTTGATCACTTTATACGGCACATCAGCTACGATCAATTCTCTTTCGTAACGTTCAAATAGCTCTAGCAATTGATCGGGATGCTCACGTTGGGGGTCTGCCTCCCAGGGCAAGTCCGGGTACATCAATAGATGCAGGTGATATTTATCTAGTCTGATCTGTTCTAGTATCCAAGGATCAACGCTACCATATTTGACCTCACTCCAGACTTTGACGACTAAGAGATTGGTATCACAAAAAAGCCAGTTGCCCCCCAGCTCACTTTGCTCTTTTTCCCAGAGCAGTTGGCCTCGGGCAATTTCTATTAAGTCTTCTTGGACGTAGTCTCTCTTGAGATGAGTGAGATATTCACGTGCGAATTCGGGAACCCAATGTGCGCCCAATTGGGCAGCCATCTTGATGGCTAGGGTGCTTTTCCCAGTGGATTCGGGACCGACAATGGCCACTTTATGCATATGCTTTAGCGTTGAGCGAGTTCTTCCAGGCAAGATATCCCTGAATAGCCAATATCAAAAATACTATATATTGAAATGAGGATAAGGTCAAGCCTTTATAAAAATAGAGTGGAATAGAAATCACATCTCCGATAATCCAATAAATCCAGTTTTCGATCTTTTTATTGGCCATAAACCACATTCCGACAAAAAAGATCGCAGTAGTGATACTGTCAATCAAAGGGACCGTACTATCTGTAAAATTGAGGAGTACATAATACAAGACCCCAGCAGAAAGTAGCAAGATGCCCCCTCCCCAAAGGTGCTCCTTGCGACTAGCCCAGCTAATGGGCAGGACTTTAGCGTCCTCCGTCGGGCGAGACCACATAAACCAACCATAAATACTCATAGAGAAGTAATAGGCGTTGATCCCCATATCGCCATATAGGCCCCAAAAGTAGAGCAGATAAACAAAAATAGCAGTCGAAATGATGCCTGTCGGATAGACCCAAATGTTTTCTTGCTTCGCAAACCAAACACTCATGAGTCCAAAGGCGACCGCAATCGCCTCCAGAACGATATCGACAGTCTGATAGCTATAGTAGGGCTCAAAGAAAAAATCCAGTATCGCCTGTATCTCCATTTACTTTTGTTTGAATTTGACCGCCCAACCGATGAGCAAGGCCCAGCCAATGATGAGAATCGTTCCGCCCAGCGGTGTCACCAGCCCAATCGGCCAATCTGTGGTCACCAGCAAATAAATAGAACCAGAGAAGCAAAGCGTACCCAAAGTCATGGCAATACCCGCCCAACGCAGGAGTCGATCCCCAAAATGATGGTTGAGCAAGCCCAGGATCAGCAGCGCCAAGGCATGATACATCTGAAAGCGAGTGGCAGTTTGCCAACTTTCCAACTGATCGGCAGTAAGACGCGTCTCTAAAGCATGAGCCCCCATTGCGCCCAATATGACGCCCGTAAGCCCAAGAATAGCACCAAAAAGAAAAGCTGATTTTACGGCTCCCATTGCTTGTTTTTGCAAGCAAAACTAACCGAATCTCGCGAAAAACCGTAACTTGAAGCAGATATCCCAATCTAAATTATATGCGATTAGAGTATAATTCTCCCACAGTACTGACTTTCACTATCATTAGTACGATTTTATTGGTGATCCAATCCTTCTCTCCGATCGAAGTGATGGAGTACTTTACCATTTATTCATATTGGGATTTTGCCAATCCGCTTTGGTATTTCCGCCTTTTTAGCCACGTTCTTGGTCATGCTGACTGGAACCATCTGCTAGGCAATTTTACCTTCATCCTCTTGATAGGCCCCATCCTTGAAGAAAAGTACGGTTCTAAGGATGTGCTCTTTATGATCATCGTTACGGCTTTTGTAACGGGGATCTTGCACATCGTGATCGGTAGTCTTTTTGGCGAGCCCAATACCCTACAAGGGCTCACGGGAGCAAGTGGCATCGTCTTTATGATGATTTTGCTCAGCTCTATTGTCAACTCAAAATCGGGAGGGATTCCGATGACATTTATTTTGGTGGTGGCGCTATTCTTGGGCAAAGAAGTGATCACTTCTGTAACCACAGAAGACAATATCTCTCAATTGGCGCATATCGTCGGCGGTATTATGGGCGGTATGTTTGGCTTTTATCTCCGTAAAGCGCGCGCCAAGGAAGTCAAAACGGCTATTGATAAGGCCAACAAGAAGACGGGAGTTTAGGCTTACTGCTGCGCAGAACGCTGCTCTCGATAGATCCCGCATCGCATTTCATTTGTGCGGGATGACCGAGAAAATTTATTGGCCTACTCGGCTAGAAAATCCACCACATCGGTTTTGATCCCGATTTCGAGAGAGAGCAAATATATCCGGCGTTTCTGTTATTAGCATTGCTGCGCAGAACGCTGCTCTCTCCATAATACCATCCCAGTAAAGCTCCTCAAGCAATCTCGATGACCTCTCCTTCCGCTATCACAAAAACATGATCCTGCGCTTCAGGATAGCAGATCGCCAAACCCGTAAATTGCCCAAAGGCAGGTAAGATGCCCTGGCGTTCCATGAAATGGAAACACGGTAAACGAAGCCGCTGCTTGCCCGCTCCTTGCAGGCGTACCCCCGGATGAATATGCCCACATAATACATAAGCATCGTGGATAAACTCGGTGTCGGCTAAGGGTTCATGCCGCAGTTCAAAATTGCCGAGTCGTAAACTTTCTCGATAAACTTGCAGCCCTGCCGATTGGTAGTGTTCCGCGACTAAGCGGTCATGATTGCCTACGATAAGCTCCTTTTGACAATCAAACTCCGCCATAAAATCAGCAAAAATCTCCCACTCTCGATTATAAGCAGAATGAAAAAGATCGCCCAAAAAGATCAAGCGTTCCACGGAGTGGGCCTGCAAAAGCGTACCCAGGACATCCAAATCACGAAAATGCACCTCGCCCGAAATCGGAATCCCATGCTTTTGAAAGTGCCCACTCTTACCCAAATGCAGGTCCGCCACTAATAGCGCTTTTTGCTCGGGCCAATAGATCGCCCGTTCTGGTAAAAGCAATAATTCGGTATTGGCAATACGGAAGCGCTGATGCATAGACTACAAATATCCACTCTCCTCCGCAACTATTCAAGAATTCAACAATTCTCCCTACCTTCGCAATCGGATGAAATTTACCCTTCAACATACTGATACTGCCTCTTCGGCTCGTGCAGGTGAAATCGAAACTGCTCACGGGAAGATTCAAACCCCCATCTTTATGCCTGTAGGTACGGTGGGCAGTGTAAAAGCGGTTTCGCAACAAGCGCTGACAGAGGATATCAAGGCCCAGATTATTTTGGGCAATACTTATCATCTTTATCTCCGTCCCGGAACGGATATCCTGCAAAAAGCGGGCGGCTTACATAAGTTTATCCATTGGGATAAGCCGATGTTGACAGATAGTGGCGGATATCAGGTGTACAGCTTGGCCGAAAATCGCAAGCTCACGGAGGAAGGTGTAACGTTTACCAACCATATCAACGGCAGCAAACATCTCTTCACGCCTGAAGGCGTGATGGACATCCAAAGACAAATTGGGGCAGACATCATCATGGCCCTAGACGAATGTCCCCCCTACCCTAGCGATTACGAATACGCCAAAAATTCGATGGGCCTGACGCATCGTTGGGCGAAGCGCTGCAAAGACTATTTTGAAAGTCAGCCGCCGCTCTATGGCTATGAGCAAAATCTTTTCCCGATCATCCAGGGGAGTAGTTTTCGTGATCTGCGCACCGAATCAACCGAATATATCGCCTCACTCGATATGCCCGGCAATGCCATCGGGGGTCTTTCGGTGGGGGAACCTCACGAAGTGATGTATGAATTGACGGAGCTTTCTTGTGCGATCTTGCCCAAGGACAAACCGCGCTACCTCATGGGAGTAGGGACGCCTGTCAATTTGCTAGAATGCATCTCCATGGGCGTAGATATGTTTGATTGCGTCCTGCCCACTCGCAATGCACGCCACGGCCTGATCTATACGCGGGAAGGCATTCGCAACCTTAAAAACAAAAAGTACGAGGACGATTTTAGTCCTCTTGATCCAGACAGTGATTTGGAGATCGATCAGTATTACAGCAAGGCTTATCTGCGCCACCTTTTCAAGGCTCAGGAGTATTTAGCATTGCAAATCACCAGTATCCATAATTTGCATTTCTTTTTGTGGTTGGTGGGCGAAGCCCGCAAACAAATACAGGCTAATACCTTTGCCTCATGGAAAAGTCAAATGGTCAAAAAGTTAGCTACGCGGCTCTAGCTTGGATGCCGATCTATGGCTTGGTCGGTCTAGGCTTTGCGCTATTGTATTTGTTGACGCTTTCGCCCAATCTGAGCGTAGCGCACGATTCGATCAGCTATCTTTCAGCCTTGAGCGACACTGCAATTGCCGGAAATGGGCACCATCTATTACAGCACGTTTTCACTTCTGCTTGGATCAGAATCGGCCTTTGGCTAGGTTTTGAGGACTTTTTGCTGATCGCCAATAGCCTCAATGCTTTGGCGGGGGGGATCATGTTAGGGCTTGTATTTAGGATCGCGCATGAACGTCTGGGCTTGTCGCTTGCCCATAGTTTGGCCGCAGTCCTGATAATAGGCTTTAGCTATGGTATTTGGGCTTATTCGATCGTGTTGGAAGTATATATGCTGCCGATCTGCCTGATGATGGCGAGCATTTGGTGCTTGATGGGTCGAAAGCAAAACGCATGGGTTGCAGCATTGATATTGCACATTTTCGCGACATTATTTCATCAGATGCATTTGCTTTGGGTCCCCGTGGCGATGCTCTATTTATATTATAATAAAGGGCCATATTGGCGCTACGCAATCTTTTGGGGGCTAGGAGTAGGCCTGACCTATATTGCTTTTATGTGGGCGGTGATGGATTACCGAACAGTGGCAGAGATGCAGGGCTTTATACTCGGCTTGACGCAAGAGAGCTATTTTTGGGGCCTCGGAGGCGCATTAGGAATCCTAGTCGGCAACGCGAGAGCTTGGATTGGTGGGCATTTTATGTTTGGCTTTGCCACCGAGGCGGGAGGCTTCTTAGGCAACTTTGCTACGGCAGACGACCAATACCTCGTCAAAGAATTGAGTCCTTTTTGGCGATGGCTTTGCTTGGGATTTGGCTTGCTGGCAGGAGGCTTGCTAGTGCGCTTTTATGCTTTGACGGGCTTGCGTTTGTGGCGGACGCCGGTCGGCGAACGCTCTGCTCCTTGGCTCTTAGCCGGCGGGATCTTGATATACAGTGCTTTTTTTGTGATTTGGGTACCAGTCAATCCTGAGTTTTGGTTGCTACAATTAGTCCTTTGGAGCCTCTTATTTGCTTGGCAATCCCAGCAAAAGGGCGCTTGGCTCTGGGCTTTGGTAATATGCCTCAGTCTGACTAATTGGTGGGGCAGTATTCGTTGGCTACAATCTCAAGATCATGATTTATACTATCAAAAAGCGATTTTTTGGCAAGCAAATGTAGGAGTGGATGATTTGATATTAGTCGAACAAGGCTGGCCACAGCTCGATTTTGCTAGTCATTTTACGGAGAGTCGCCTGCTGGTTCTAGAGACAGCTGGACTTGATTCTTTGATCAAAGTGGCTAGCCAGCATGACCGCATATTGTTAGAAGCAGGTTTGGTTTCTCTTCTGGAACTGGATAGCCTTGCTTGGCAAATAAAGTCTCTTCCAGGACCAGTTGGTCCCTATGAACTTTGGGAACGGAAATAAGCGTTCTGCGCAGCAGAAAACTCCCCCCAAAATCCAAATCTAATCGCTAAATACCCCAAAACAGCTAGTAAGCATGCTTAAAAAGCATTAGAGCTTGATACGCAAATAGTAGTAATTATGCCAAAAGGCATCGAATAATTTCAAAATTCATTTGATGTAACAAGTTTTTGCGCTATCATACAATTACACAGGTATAAAAATTACTATTATGAGTTTATTATCAGCGCTAGGACTAAACGGAAATGGTAAAAATGGCCAGGAGCCATCAGATGATGAAACGGAAAAATATCAAGGGAGTCTAACTTTTAGGAAAAATACCATCTCCTTTAATGGCACTACCCTGCTTATCAGAAATGTGGCTAAGTTTGAGCAGTATGGTTTGACCTATATCAATAAAATTTCAAACGGACTCTATATTTTCTCGATTGTTGCTGCGATCGTCTGTTTGATCCCTTTTTATCCTTACTCAAAAAATAATGTTTGCTGCCAGAGGTAAGCTCGATAGTAAGGCCAAATAGATCGGGTCTCTTACGTTCTTTATAGCCTCTGTAAGCGATCATCCCAAAAATCAAGGTCCCAACTAAGCCAAAAGGAAATGGTAAAAATGGCCAGGAGCCATCAGATGATGAAACGGAAAAATATCAAGGGAGTCTAACTTTTAGGA
>JBCAWW010000212.1:0-8001 GCA_038534415.1 Bacteroidota bacterium
CAAGAGCTACAAAAACAATAGAGGGAGTAAAGCCGCGGCTTTACTCCCTCTATCAATAATGGCTGTGTTTTATTTAAATAGTAAGACCAAAGTATTCAGTATAAAGACTTGAGAAACCGACCACAAAGGCTACTTAGGCCTACTTGCTATTACTAGCTGCTTAAAATTCGTATCCCTTCTCAGCTGCTTGCTTGTGCAGGCACTGGATCAAAGCATCGTCAAGACGAGAAGTACTGTCGGCGGCGAGTTTAGAAAGAAACTCAGATCGCTTTTGGGTCAATTCGTTGATCTCCGTTTGGATGCGCTCGCGCTCTAAGCGTTTGTTTTCGGTGAGGGCTTGCAACTCTGATAGATTGAGGTTTTGGCAATCTTTAGGTAAAGTTTTGAAATCAACATTGTCCCATTGAAAGGATTTGTTACTGCTTGCCTCAACCAAATCCCAACTCAGGCTGTTTTTGTACTGAGCGTTTGCTTTGGTGGTGGTGCGATTGCATTGGGCGCTGATACTCTTCCTACCATTTAACGCATCAAGCTCTATGATACGATATGATTTTTGCATTCCATCCTCCCCAAAAGGTAAGTAAGTTTCGTTAAGACTACTGTTTAGGACGCCAAACTGATCATCGTAAGGGGTAGGAGCATCCTCTAAGCTGAGATTGTGGTCGATGCTAAGATATTGGCCGCCGCCGATTTGGGCTCCTTCTTGCCATTGCAATACACTACCTTGGGCAAATGGCCCACAAAAGATGGTATTGACTTTGACACCCATTTCTTTGGCTTGTAGGCAAGCCTGCTTAAAGTCGACAGTACCTTGGTTAAAGGATTCATTGCCCGCTACGAAAAGCATTTTCAAGGTCTCCTGATCTTCTCGCCACGCCAATTCGCGCAAACTGGTCTCGATGACCGCTCCGCTATACTCTTCCCCCCCATTGGTACTCAGAGCAAATAAGGCTTCCGAAAACTGATCGATATCAGTCGTAAAAGGGACCAATTGCTTGAGATAGCCACGCTCGGGACTCAAATGATCGCCTCCATAAATATAGAGCGCTAGCTCCAAGCGCGGTGTAACGCCTTTGACGGTAGTAGTAGCAAGCTCATTGACTAACTGCCACATACGAGTCTGCGCTTGATCAATCAAACCATCCATACTCCCACTAATATCAAGGGCTAGGGCGAGCTGCACTGTAGGGATCTCATCGTTTTGCGGAGCAAGCCTCATCATACTTGTTTCCTGTGGCTGTGATAGTTGCTGCCAAAGGGTTTTGGCCCCCCAAAAGATGGCAAGGGCAAAGGGTAGAAAAGATAGCCGAATTAAAAAAGTCTTCATGATAACAATTTAAAGGATGGGAGTTTGATTGTCAATTCGAAACTAAGGGGAAACATTTAGGAGAAAAACCGTAAATCCATTAACGGGCCGTTTGAATGGATAAACGAGATAGTAGAATGGAGCAACATCCCAACATACACATAAATCATTGATTATCAGCAAATAATGGACTGATATTGGTTTTTGTTTTTGAATAATCTTGACTATGTTTGAGCTTCAATGAAGCATAAAGCCCTCATATTGTTTCTCTGTGGATTAGCGTTCGGCGGAGCCGTACTCGCCCAACAAAGCGCTACCGACCTGCGAGATGACACCTATCGTCTGATTGCCGCTGCCGAGCAACGCTTGGAGGATCAGCCAGCTTTGGCCTTACTTTATATTGATTCGGCCTTGGTCAGAAGCTTTGAAAAAGTAGACCGCAAAGCTGAAGCCTACTGCTACCTCACGCTCGGAAAAATCCAATTGAGACTGACACATTATCCTTTGGCATTAGACCACCTTGATCAAGCCACCAAATTATTTGGTCTGACCAATGATGCCGAGGGACGCTACTTGGCCCAAAAAGAAGAAGCCAAGGTACTTTCCAGGCTCAAACGCTGGCCGCAGGCCAAAGATGCCTGGCTAGCATTCAAAGCCAAAGCGCAAGCGCAAAGGCGATGGCAAGACTTAGCTGAGGCTGAAAACCAATTAGGTCAAATTGCCGTGGCACAGGATGCATTTGCAGACGCATTGCCACACTTTCAAAATGTACTCAGCCTCAACAAATCCAATAATGAACCGGATGGGGTCATCTCTGCTTTCAATACGCTTTCGATGACCTGCAATACCATGGGGGATACGCTCATGGCCAACCTCTATTCTTTACAGGCCGGTCAATTTGCTTTAGAAAATGGCTATTTCAATACGGAGCTTCCTGCGGAGAACACTGAGAACCTAAATTACCAATGGACAGATGAAAGCGCTTCTAGCTATAAGGCAGCACTCAAGCCGAGTAGTACCAAGCTGCGCAAATTCAATTTAGAAGCGACAGAAGGCTTAGCGCGCAGCTATGAATCCACGGGACTGCTAGATAGTGCGCTTCAAAATTTCAAGACGGCTCGTAATATTGAAAAAGGGATGCTAGAAGATCGCATCACCACTCTCGAGGCTGCACTTGCCGAAAATAAAGAGCTCAATGCCCAACTCGACCGTGTCAACTGGCGCATTGGCACTCGACAAGAAGAATTGCGACGACAGAAGTTTATTAGCCTATTCTTGGGTTTGATCCTTTTGGTCTTGCTCGGATCTGGCTTCGTGGTGCTGAGAAGCTATCGTTCGCGGCAGCGGGCCCATCAGCGATTGGCCCTCAAGTCTCTCCGCTCCCAGATGAATCCACACTTCATCTTCAACTCGCTCAACTCTGTCAATAGCTATATCGCCAAAAATGATCCTAGGGCCGCCAACAAATATCTCTCCGAGTTTGCGCGGCTTATGAGAGGGGTGCTTGAAAATTCTGAGCAGGAGTTTATTCCCCTGCAAACGGAGGTTCAAATTCTCGAGCTCTATTTGGGCTTGGAGCATTTGCGTTTTCAAGATCGCTTTGAATATGAGTTTACGGTCTCGCCAGATTTGGATCGCGACAGTATCTTGATCCCCCCGATGTTGGTACAGCCCTATATCGAAAATGCCGTCTGGCATGGCCTACGCTACAAAAAGGAGAAAGGCAAACTCAGCGTTTCTATCTTCCCTCAGGAGGAGGCCTTGATCATCGAAATCTGCGACAATGGTATCGGACGGAAGCGTTCTGCGGAGCTGAAAACCCACAACCAAAACCAGCAAAGGTCTACCGGTCTCAAAAATACTGCGGCCCGCCTAGACCTCATCAATACCCTTTACAACCAACAATTAAAAATCAACATAGCAGATCTCGACTCAAAAGCGACCGATGTAGGTACCCGCGTTGAGATCAAACTTATGCTCAGTGAAAACAGCCTCACATGAACAAAGCTAGCATCAAGGCCGTCATCGTCGAAGATGAAATGGCCAGTCGAGAAACCTTGCGTACTTACCTCAGCCAATATTGTCCACATGTCGAAGTAGTGGGGGAAGCCGAATCAGTACAAAGTGGCGTAGCTTTGATCAAGCAACAACAGCCACAGCTGGTATTCTTGGATATAGAGATGCCCTTCGGGAACGCCTTTGACCTACTGGAACAAGTGGGTGAAATCAAGTTTGAAACCATCTTTGTTACCGCTTATAGTCATTATGCGATCCGAGCGCTGAATTGTAGCGCGGCCTATTATCTCCTCAAACCGGTGGATATCGATGAACTGATTTCTGCCGTAGAAAAGGCAGCAAAAGTGATTCACAAGGAAGAAGCAGGGCTGCACACTCGGGTTTTATTAGACAATCTCAAGAGCTTAGAGCAGCAGCATCGCAAGGTAGTTTTGCCGGTGCTAGATGGCTTTGAAGTGGCTTCATTAAGAGAGGTCGTTCGTTGTCAGGCCAATGGCAATTTCACCGATTTTCATTTTGCGGACGGCAGTAAAAAGATGATTTGTCGCTCTCTCAAGTTTTATGAAGAAGCCCTTTCTGACGCTTCTTTTCTGCGTGTACACAAATCTCACCTCGTCAATCTTGAGTATATCGTCGCCTACAAAAAAGGGAAAGGGGGCGTCTTGAGCCTCAGTAATGGGGACCGAGTCGACGTATCCGCACAACGCAAACCGGCATTGTTGGCACATTTTAAGTAAAGGCCTAAGCGAAGGGACTGTGCAGGTCTTGCCTGTTGAGGTATAGGCTTCATGAGTGATTGCAAGCCTTAGGGATTAGAGCCTTACTTAGTGCCCAAACCTATATGGTTTGCACTTGCTTTGCCTCAAGTTTGCCCATTTTGTTATGACTTTCGGCTTCGCCGAACGCTTGGATGTATAGATTTCCGCTATCTCCGTGCAAAATACCCATTGCCAAGCCCTATCTTTGTGCCCTCCAATAAATGTAGCTTATGTATTGCGGCCTAGACTTTGGCACTTCTAACTCCTTGATCAGCGTTGAAAACACCTCACCCTCTCAAGGCCCTGCCTACATCAGTTTTGGTAAGCAGCAGAGCAGTGCGCCTTCGGCTGTATTTTACCGACACGGCCAATGGGATGCCCCACTCTTTGGACAAGATGCCCTCGAGGCCTATCTCAACGGGCAGCAGGGACGCCTTTTGCGAAGTTTCAAACGTCTGTTGGGGACCAAGTATTTCCCTTCGGGAACGATGCTCAGTTCTACCAAAAAGCTCAAATTTCAGAGCCTATTTGTTTCCTTTATCAAGCATCTCAAAGACACCGCCGAGCAGCAGCTCGAGCAGGAACTATCGGAAGTCGTTTTTGGTCGTCCGGTCAAGTTTTCGAGCCTCGAAGTGGCGCACAAAAGTGGGGAAGCCGATCTCGAAAAAGTAGCCAATCTCATTGGCTTCAAAGCAGTGGAGTTTCAGTTCGAGCCGATTGCAGCAGCCTTTACTCACGAACAGCATCTAAGTGGCGAAAAGTTGGCCATCGTAGCCGACATTGGTGGGGGTACTTCTGACTTTTCTATCGTCAGATTAGGCCCTGATCGCAAAGACGATACGGATCGCAGGAGCGATATTTTGGCCAATTCGGGGATTGCGATTGGCGGGACAGACTTTGACAGCATGCTTGCCTT
The DNA here is from genome assembly GCA_038534415.1 of Bacteroidota bacterium. Taxonomy (GTDB): domain Bacteria; phylum Bacteroidota; class Bacteroidia; order J057; family J057; genus JBCAWW01. The sequence continues at coordinate 4,997 of JBCAWW010000212.1, forward strand.
ACGCCAAGTAATGCACGATTTTGGCTATGAAAGTGAATTCGGAGCCAAGTCATTGCGGGTGCCAAACTGGCCTTATGTGGTCGCCTCTGATTGGAATCGCATTGCCTTGGAGCTATATCTTCCCAAGACGTTTTTCGCGATGAAAAAGGTCCTACCCGAAGCCAAAGAGCCACATAAGCTCAAACACTTTTTAAAACTGATCGAAGACCGCAAGGCGCATCACCTCCTCAAGCTGACAGAGGAAGCCAAAATCGTCCTTTCGGATCAAGAGACCGCTTATATCCGGCCTCGGTTTATCGATGAAGATTTGCAAATCGCGGTCAATCGAGAGCAGTTCAATCTTTCCCTTGAAGATAAGATCAAATTGTTGGTCCAGACCATCAATGAAGCCTTGAGCGAAGCCCAGCTAGCACCTAGCGCTATAGAACTGATCATCATGACCGGAGGAGCGAGTGCGGTGCCGATGATTCAGCAAACCTTTTTGGATCTATTTCCTCATGCGGAGCTAAGTGCAGAAAACAAAATGGGAAGTGTTTCGGCGGGTTTGCTCTATGATGCCCGTCGTAAGTTCGGTTGATTTTTAGGAGATCGACTTCGTCGAACGCAAGACCACCTCTGTCCCCACAAAGTCCGTACTGCCTAAGTTGACTAGATTTTGGGCATTGCAAATAAAGACCTTTTCCACGCCGGAGCGAAGCGCTTCAAAAGCATTATGCAATTTGGGGATCATGCCGTCGGCGATAATGCCTTCGGCGCGATAGGCGTCAAAATCGAGTTCGTCAATCTCCTCGATTACTGTACGATCATCATTGGGGTCAAGCATGACACCTATCTTTTCAAAGCAAAGCACCAGGCTCGTAGCTTTTTTTGCCAAGGCACTTGCCACACTACTCGCGATGGTATCAGCATTGGTGTTGAGCAAATGCCCCTTTTTGTCATGCGTCAGAGGAGCCATCACGGGGGTCATATTGTCGGCCAATAAGGCGTGTAGTCTTTCCGCATTCACTCCCACGATATCTCCAACCCAGCCATAGTCAATCTCTTTGACTGGGCGCTTGATCGCCTCAATCAAATTGAGATCCGCGCCCGTCAGGCCGATGGCGTCGACGCCTAAATGCTGGAGCTTAGCCACGAGATTTTTATTGATCCCACTATACACCATCGTCACCACTTCGATCATCTCAGTCGTGGTTATTCGCCTGCCTTCGACCATTTTGGTTTCAACTCCCAACTGCTTCGCAATCTGTGTAGCACGGTTTCCCCCTCCGTGGACGAGGATTTTTGGTTCCGAAAGTTGCTGGAAATTTTGCAAAAAAAGCGCGGAGGCCTCGGAGCTACTTAGCACCTTGCCACCAGTTTTGACAACGTAGATCATGAGGCTTCTATAATGATTTTAGGATCTCTGCGAGAACGGTTTGGACTGATACGACACGATTGGCCGCCTGCTCAATCACCAGAGAGCGATCACTGTCAATCACCGCATCAGCCACTACGACATTACGCCTTACAGGAAGGCAATGCATGAAATAAGCATTGTTGGTGAGGCTCATCTGCTTCTCCCCTACGGTCCAATTCATATCCTGCGAGAGGATTTTGCCATAGCTATTGTAGGAAGACCAGTTTTTGACGTAGACAAAGTCCGCGTCGCGGAACGCTTCTGCTTGATCGTAGATTATGGGGGTGTCCTTGACAAAGTCAGGCGAAAGCTCATACCCTTCCGGGTGGGTGAGTACCAAATCAACTTCTGCGGGCTGCATCCATTCGATAAAGGAGTTGGCCACCGCTTGCGGTAAGGCCTTGGGATGTGGAGCCCAGCTCAATACTACTTTGGGGCGTTCTACTTCTTGATAGGTCTTAATCGTAATGAGGTCCGCAAATGATTGTAAAGGATGGCGAGTTGCCGATTCTAAACTGATGATCGGCACTCCAGCATATTGCTGAAAGGCCCCCAATACTTGCTCTGCGTAATCAGAGGAGCGTTCGGCGAGGCCGGCAAAAGCTCTAATACCAATAATATCGCAGTAACGGCCCATCACAGCGGCAGCATCCTTGATATGTTCGGCTTTGCCGCCATTCATTACGGTACCGTCTGCAAACTCTAAAGCCCAGCCATCTGAGCCTACATTCATGACGATGCAGGATAGGCCTAAATTGATCGCAGCCTTTTGCGTACTAAGACGAGTCCTCAAACTAGAATTGAAGAATATCAGTCCCAGGGTTTTGGTCCTTCCTAAATCTGGAAATGCATAGGGATTGGCTTTATGTTCGAGGGCAGCGCGGGTTAATGCATGGATATCGGCGACATCAGCGCGCCGTGTAAAATGTAGCATGAGCAATTACTTATGATCCATCAATTCTACTCCCTGCCAATTGTCCGGTACTCCTATCTGATGATAGGTCTTCGCTCTTTCGAGATAGTGTTGAGCGGCCTTGTCAGCAGGATTGATGGTTAAAACTTCCCCAAAGGTAGCAATCGCATCCTGAAATTCCCGCGCATAATAATAGCGAAGCCCTTGTTCGAAGGGTTGCTGAGCCCCCCACTTTAAGGTTTGATCAGCATCTGGGTCAGCATCAAAAAACTCATAAACGCCAATGGCAATCTTTTTGCCTTTGACCTGCACTTGTCCCAAATAGCGATAATTAAACTCTGTCGGATCATCTAGAGCCCGTAGGGTAGCTTCGCTGACGAGCAGATTGGCGCCATAAAACTTGGTCAAACCTTCCATGCGAGAGGCAGTATTGACAGCATCAGAGATAGTAGCCGTATCGTTGCGCAGGCGGTCTCCAATCACTCCCATGATCAGCGGTCCAGTGTGCACCCCCATCCCAACTTTGATTTCAGGACGCCCTAATTCGCGACGGTGCGCATTGTACTCAGAGATTGCAGCTTGCATTTTGACGGAAGCTTGAATCGCTTTTTCGGGCCCATCCATAAACAAGGCCATGATACCATCTCCCAAATATTGGTTGACAAAGCCGATCATTAGAGAGTATGGCGGCTTTGT
>JBCAWW010000213.1:0-7998 GCA_038534415.1 Bacteroidota bacterium
TGGGAAGCCCTGATTGCGGGCCAATTTGATGATCCTGAATATTTGATTGAACAAGGTTTGATGATTACTGGAAGCGCAGTTACCGCCGTCAACAAAAAAGCCCCAGAAGGCACTATCATCAACCTCACTATTGACAATATTTTCAACACTTATAGCAGCGAAGTAGATGCTGAGGGTAAATTCGCCTTTGCAGGTCTAGGATTTGCGGACACCTCCAGATTGATCTTTCAAGGGCGTACCAAACGCAACAAAGCAAAATATTTTGGCCTGACGCTTGATAGCATCCCCCCTCGCAAAATGGAACGCTATCCTTATTTCGAAAGAAAGATTGAGGATCTCACTAAATCAGATGAATATATCTCGCAGATGGAACGTCAAATTGAGGCGGATGCGATCCGGGAAGGTGAATATGTCATCTCTATGGACGAGGTTGAGATCACCGGCAAACGGGAAGACAATCACCAGCAAGACCTTACCGATGGTGGCCTGTATAGAGAGCCAAGTTTCCGACTCCTGGGCGAAGATGCTCCGCCTAATTTCAATGTATTTGATGCCATCCGAGGACGCGCTCCCGGTGTACAAGTTTCAGGCAATATCGGCGCTTATAGCGTTACCATGCGAGGCGGAATCGGCCTAAATGGTGTCGTAGAAGCCGCTTATATATTGGACGGGACTTTTGTGGACGCCTCGGTTTTAGAAGCAGTCCAAATGGCTCAAGTAGAGCGTATTGACCTCTTAAAAGGCGCTCAGGCAGCAGGCTATGGTATGCGTGGTGGCGGTGGTGTGGTAGCGGTTTATACCAAGGATGGCTACACCCCCGGAGGTGATGCAACGGAGCGTTTGGGTGTACTCAAAACTCAACTCCCTGGCTTCCATGCGACCCGGACTTTCTACTCGCCAGACTATACTAAAGAGGAGGAAAGTCATGCTTTGCCTGACCTTCGGACCACGCTCTACTGGAACCCATTGATCCAAACCGACTCCACCGGCCAAGCGACCCTGCGCTTTTATACTGCCGATACAGACGGTGCATTTTTGATCACCATCGAAGGCCTGAATGGTCAAGGCTACCTCGGTCATAAAGAAGAGCAAATCGAGGTATTGGACTAATACCAAAGACATATTTTATCAGGGACTCATTCATTGGGTCCCTTTTTTTATGGCAAATTTTTAGCGGCTCATTCCTTTGGGGGCCGCTTCGCGGAACGCTCATTTTTCCTAACTTGCAACATGCTTCAGCAGGATACAATCGTAGCGATCGCCACTCCCCAAGGCAGTGGCGCTTTAGGTTTGATAAGGGTTTCGGGTCCCCAAGCGATAGAAAAGGTCGATGGTGTTTTTTCTCGCTCACTCGCGAACGCTCAGCCCAATAGTGTACACTTTGGACGCATCATGAAGGACCAAAGCGTACTAGATGAAGTCCTTGCCGCCGTCTACAAAGCGCCGCGCTCCTTTACCAAAGAAGACACTGTTGAGATCACTTGTCATGGCAGTGATTACATCCTCCGAGAAGTATTGCAGCTAATGGTCGATCAGGGCTGTCGTTTGGCGCAGCCAGGAGAGTTTACCCAACGCGCCTACCTCAATGGCGCCATGGACCTCGCCCAGGCCGAAGCCATTGCCGACCTGATTGCCTCTAACTCTGCCGGTGCACATCGCATAGCCATGCAGCAGTTGCGCGGCGGCGTCTCCGACGAACTCAAAACGCTCCGCGAGCAACTCCTCAACTTCACCTCCCTCATCGAACTCGAGCTCGACTTTGGCGAGGAAGACGTAGAGTTTGCCGATCGCAAGCAATTTCAGGAGATGATCGTTCGCATACGCGAACACCTACAAGTCTTGATCGATAGCTTTCGCCTCGGCAACGCGCTCAAAAAAGGCGTCCCCACCGTCATTATGGGCAAACCCAATGCCGGCAAATCCACGCTCCTCAACGCCCTCCTCAATGAAGAGCGGGCGATCGTATCAGACATAGCCGGCACCACCCGCGATGTGATCGAAGATCGGATCATCATCGAAGGCATAGAGTTTCGCCTCATGGATACCGCTGGCCTTCGCCAAACCGTAGATGTGATCGAGGCCGAAGGCGTCAATCGGGCACTCGCCCTAGCCCAATCCGCTAGTTTAGTCCTTTACGTCTTTGACGTAAATACCGAATCACCCGCCGAGGCACAAGCCTATGTCGAAAAGCTAGATCTGCCTACCAATACCGAAGTCCTGCTTATCAGCAATAAAACAGATCTCCTGCCTGATCCTATCGCTTGGCACCAAGCCACCGAAGGCAGCATCAGCAATGATTATGTCCGGGTAGACATCTCCGCCAAACAAAAACACAACCTAAGTACCGTCAAGGATCAGATGATCCTGCTCGTCCAGCGCTTCCAGGCCTCCAACCAACAAACCACCCTCATCTCCAATGTGCGACACCTCAACGCCCTCAAGCAAGCGTTCGAAGCCCTCGAAGAGGTCCAAGGCGGCATGGACATGGGCATTAGTGGAGATTTAATGGCGATAGATATTCGTCGTGTCATCCACTACATCGGCGAGATCACGGGAGAGATTACTACGGATGAGGTGCTAGGCAATATATTTTCGAAGTTTTGTATTGGGAAGTAATCCCCCTTGCTTAATCCACTACCAGCGTCTATACAACCCTTCCCAAGCCCATTGTTAGCAGCCTTTGAGTTGTTTATATTGGATTTGCCCTTAGCGGTAATTCTTTATAGGACTCATACAAAAGCTACTATTAATGGAAAGGAGAAATTTCATCAAAAACAGTGCTGCCGCTGCGGCAGGTTTGGCCTCAATTTCAATTGTGCCCTCCACCGTATTGGGCAAAGCCTTTGGCCATATTGCTCCCTCTGAAAAAGTAAACATCGCTTTTTGTGGCATAGGCCACAGAGGCGGCGGTATCGCCAAGTCTCTCGCAAAAACGGGCATGGTCAATGTCGTAGCGCTCTGTGATGTAGATATGGGGGCACCACACACCCTCGAGCTCATCAAAATGTTTCCGGACGCACCCCAATTTCAGGACTTCCGCCAGATGTTTGACAAAATGGGAGATGAAATCGAAGCCGTCAGTGTCGGTACGCCAGATTTCTCGCATTTTCCAATCAGTATGCTCGCCATGTCTCTTGGCAAACACGTCTACGTGGAGAAGCCCATGGCTAGGACTTTCAATGAGGTGGAGCTGATGATCAAGGCTGCCAAAAAGTATAAGGTAGCTACCCAAATGGGGAACCAAGGCCATTCTGAAGCCAACTACTTCCAGTTCAAAACTTGGACGGAAGCGGGCATCATCAAAGATGTTACGGCTATCACGGCCCATATGAATGGCAAGCGCCGCTGGCATGGCTTTGATCCGAAGATGACTCATTTTCCAAAAGGAGAAGCGAAGCCGGACACCCTGGATTGGGATACCTGGTTAGGCACTGCCTGGGAGCATGATTATCACAAAGACTTCGTCAACGGACAATGGCGCTGCTGGTATGACTTCGGCATGGGCGCACTCGGTGATTGGGGAGCGCACATTATGGATACCGCCCATCAGTTTCTCGACCTTGGGCTACCGTATGAAATAGACCCTCTTATGCTCGATGGACATAATCCATTTTTCTTTCCGATGGCTTCTACTTTGCTATTTAGGTTCCCAGAAAGAGGAGATATGCCTGCCTGCGATATCACTTGGTATGATGGAGTCAATAATCTCCCCGAGGTACCAGAATGCCATGGCATCTCCAAACTTGACCCCAATATTCCCCCTCCAAGTAATGGCAAACTAAAGCCCAACAAACTGAATCCGGGGAAAATCATCTATGGCAAGGATTTGACCTTTAAAGGGGGTTCGCATGGCAGCACGCTCTCCATCATTCCTGAAGCAAAGGCTAAGGATATGGCTTCAGAACTACCAGAAGTCCCTAAGAGTCCATCCAACCACTTTGAAAATTTCATTCTGGGCTGCAAGGGTGAGGAAGAGTGTCGTTCTTCTTTTGATATCGGCGGGCCACTGAGTCAGGTATTTACGCTAGGCGTATTGGCTCAACGTATGAACACCAAACTCGTCTTTGATAGAGAAAGCAAACGGATCACTAATCATCCACTCGCCAATGAGATGTTGGTCGGTGCTCCGCCCCGCAAAGGCTGGGAGGAATTCTACAACTTATAGGTATACTATCAGCATGACGCTAAATCTCAATAAGTGCGCTTATGGGGATTTAGCGTCTTTTGCTTTTGCTCTTTACTAGGGAGAAGCGTTCTGCGAAGCAGCCCCTACTCCCCTATTTTCACCACATATCCCTTTTTAGGATCGACCTTTCCATCTACCATCTCTAGGTATAATTGGGACAGCTGCTCGAAATCGGTGATGAAGGCCAGTTCTGTTAACTCCTTCATATCATGGATAAAACCGACGAGGGCTTCGTTGAGCATTTGATTGGCTCGCTCTGCGCCATATTCTTGATAAAAAGTCTTGAAATGATTGGGCGCAAAAAAGAATTGCGTCTTGGGGATATTGGAAAATCTGCCTGCGGCCTTCCAATCGGTGAGACCGACCAAAGCAATGTGCTGAATCAGTTCGCCAAGATGATCAGAAAGGTTTTGTAACAGACTGTGATTCCCACTCATATCTACGATAACGGCCTTTTGGGGGTCAATTTGCAAATGGTCTTCATAGGCCAAAACGCTGTCATAATAAGCCGTCCCCTGTACAAACTGAGCGTTCCGCGCAGAGGTAAGACCGATGATCTTCTTGCCGTCCGTGGCCTGATGTTGGTGCAGATTAAACGCCAAAGCCAAGCTCGTTTTTGAAGAGGCGCTCGTAATAATGAGCTGCTCCGCATCTAGAAATGCCTGTGATTTCAAAAATTGATAAATCAAAAAGGAGGTCGCAAAAAGAGGTTTGATAATTGGCGTATAATTATCGACCGCCGCATCTTGCTCAGCAGCGGCTGCCACTCGCAAATATTGGTTGTAGACAGGGGCCATTTCTTGTCGATGAGCCGCGCTATCTGAAAAGCCAAAGGCCTTCACTTTATGAGGAACCACAGTGCAATAAGTAGCCATCGGAAAATAGCCGTAATAGCGTTCTCCAATATTGATTTCGGGCTGCTTAGTGTCTATCACCCTGCCATAGCCCCAGACAGGAATGACTCCATAAGGCTCCTCGGCGGGGAAAAAGTTCCAGTATTTCAGTTTAAAGCCACTGACTGCATAGGTGATATTATTGGTGGTCAGGGCGTATTTTTCGATGGCGAGGCGCACTTCTCCCTCTTGCAAGGGCGCGAGGGCCTCCTGCTGAGATCTGACCTGATAGATATTATTTTTCTCGACTAAAAATAGCTGATTCATTTTGATAGCGTTTGTCCTTTGGCATAAGATAATAAAGCCTGCTTACAATCATATTGCCGGCGAGCGAGCAGGCCAGCATCCTGGTAGCGATGGCTGCAGTAGTATTTATTTTGGTCGCTTTTTTTAGGTTTACCGCTGCGCGGAACGCTTCCCTCTGGCTGGGGCAAACGGATGTGTATTCGAGAGCTGAGCGTTCTGCGGAGCAGGCCTAAGCCAAAAAATATCCAATTTAACACCTCTACTGGGGTCTAGGCCCTAGCGATTCCTAGTCAAGACCCCATTTATTGGGGCCTTCTCTCCCTCTACCTTTGGATCATAATCACAAGAATCAAGTCATTATGAATCCCTATTCGAAACATTTTCTGATCCTATTGAGCGTGATTGCTTTTGCCTTCACGGCAAACGCTCAAATCCAATCTATCACTACGAGTGCACTAGAAATTAAAGTAGTCAGTCGCTTTGAAGCGGTTTATGCTGACAATGGCACTGGTGCTGATTTAGATTTATCGACCTGGAAACCCTTGGTCAACTCTGGTTTTTATGCGCTTGGCCATTATGCCAAAGAGGGTTATGGCGCCCCCAATGCGCAGATGTTAAGCGTAAGAGCTATCGATCCTTCGGCAGTTCGTCATCCGGTAGATTATCGCAAAGTATATGGCGACCATGGTACAGGCGGAGATCAAGACGGAGCCTTTTGGGAGCCTATCGCACCTGCAGGCTATGTAGCACTCGGTACAGTAGCCACTCGCTCCTACGAAAAGCCTTCGGTAAAAGAAGTGGTTTGCATCCGCAAAGATCTAGTAAGGCGCGTCAGTGTGGGTGGACAAATTTGGAATGATCGTGGTTCCGGGGGTGATATGGACATTTCGCTATGGAATTTAGGTATGGGCGATGAGTGTAATACGCTGCTTTCAAACTCATTTTTTGCCTTCTCGCAATATTATCAACCAAGCGAGGCGACTACCGCTTTTGGAATCATTATCCCATAATCATTGAGGGGGTTCCAGAGCGGGAACTCCCTCCTTTTTCCCTCTAAAATCGATTATCATGAAACTCTCTATAAATCTATATACCCTATTTTGCTTTATCGGCATCGCCAGCTTCTTTCCCCATCTCCAGGCCCAACGCACACTAAAGACAGATGAACTGGAGATCATGTTTGTAACCAATTTTACGGCAGGCTATGCTGACCATGGAACGGGCGCAAATAGTGATCTATCCACTTGGAAACCCGTACTCCCTCCTGGCTTTTCTTCTTTAGGGCATTATGCCAAGGCAGGATATGGAGCTCCTCAAACAGTCATGATCGCAGTAAGAGGTATAGATCCGACTGCCTTAGCCTTCCCCACCGGATATAAGCGAACCTACCATGATTCAGGAACGGGCGGACACCAAGATGGATCGTTTTGGTTACCCATAGCACCAGCGGGTTATCGAGCATTGGGTATGGTAGCGATGCAATCACATGGTCAACCTCCTTTGAACGAAGTAGTATGTGTGCGAGAAGACCTCACAACCTATGCCTCGATTGGCGCATTTATTTGGAATGATGCGGGATCAGGTGGAGATTTAGACGCATCGGTATGGCAGATCAAGCCCCCAAGTATCTCTCAAAACAGTAAGGTTTCTTATATCACTTCTGGATCATTTTATGGCTATGCGACTCACGCTACTCCCACTAGTGCTGAAGTAGCCTATGCGATCAAGGTGAAGATGCCTTCAGAAAACAAAAATCTAAAGCCCGAAAAACCTCGCTTAACGAGTGCAGATAAACCGGTAGAAAAAACTCAAATGAAATTGGCAAGCGTAGCCTATTTACCATGTATATCTGTACAGGATAGGGTTTTTGCAAGCGATGTAGCCCGTCAGGTCCGTGAGACGCCTATCTATACCCTAGAAAGATATGATTACTACTACCTCCAGGACTTCAATACTTCTTATAGCGACAATGACGGTAGTATGAGTTTTTCCTATACTACGGGCATGACCAAAAGTCATGAAAAGTCAATCACAGAGACTTTTTCGACGGAGTCAACAGCTGGCACTAGTTTTTATGGTGTAGATATTTCGGTTACGGTTTCTTATGCACTGGATCAGACCAATACCTACTCTACAGAGGATATGACAGAGCGCACGCTAGAGAAGCAATTTACCGTACCCGGAAATGGAGCAGGCGCACTCTATACGCTATCTCACCTCTATAAGCTCAAAAGAGCCAATGGGGAAGTAATTGACACATGGGAGATGCACAGCAAGTTTGCCCACTTTACAGATTTTGCGCCCGAGAAAAAGCAGAAGCCAGTGGTCAATCAAAGTCCTCCCCCAATCAATAGCACTAATAATGTGCAAACGAACAATAGGCTCCCAGTTTCGATGAACATGCTTCGCTCAAATTATCAAACGGATGAATACCTCAATGAATGGCAGGGTGGATATATCGAAGGGCAAAATATGCGCTGGACGAATAATGCAGGTGCGTCATGGACTTTGAACCCCAATCCGATCAAAGTGAGTAATACAGAAATTGTCTTTGAAACGGATAGAGATAATCCTTATTACGATCAGGGATATACCACCTTTAGTTTCTTGATCCAGAATGGCCAAGTGATGGGCTTCAACTTTGCCAACAGTTTTTATCGCAATATCAGTGAA
>JBCAWW010000214.1:0-7994 GCA_038534415.1 Bacteroidota bacterium
CTTTTGTGCAAGCACAAAAGCCTCTAATTGGATGTCTGGATCACCGCTACTAATGGCAACGCGCGCTCCTTCTACTCCTTGCCAGAATTCATACCATTTGATTAGGTGAGTGGTTTTCCAGCCATTGCCATCTGGATGGTAAATGACGTGAGGATAGGGATCGGTATTATTGTTGAGCCACCATTTGGCCTTGCCAACGATAAAGGGGATGCTTTTTTCGAGGCGATTTTGACGTTTCAAAAAGGTCATCATCAACGCATTGGTGGACTTGAGGATACGCCAATCGCGGTATTCAGAATAAGGTCCATCCCAGCCTTGGCCCCCACAGCAAGCGCCGTATTCGGAAACCATGAGATGAGTAGGCTTCCCAAATTTTTTGTTGGTATAACTTTCGATTAAATCGAGGATTGCCTCCACATTACTGCCCGCTCTTAAGCTACCTCGTTCCGTAAAATCAGCCGGAGTATCATAAAAGTGGACCGAGATGAAATCCATTTTTGCCCCAGCGATGTCAATGAAGGTTTTCATCGTAGCATCCCACTGCCCGAAATCATTGCGCTCGTACTCAGGCCAAGCAGAGACGGGGCCGCCGACTTTCATATCGGGGAAGGCAGCATGCAGGCTATCTGCGACTGTCCCTTGGAAGAGGGACATATCCGTAACATTGGTATTGAGTTCGAAGCGATGGACAAAAGGTTCGTTCATCACCTCATAATAGGCGGGCCTCAATTTGCCCGGCAAGCTGGCGTCTGCAGCGAAATAGCTATCAAAAAATTGCCTGAGAAAGGAGGCCGCCCCCGCATTGCTAACGGGCACATAGCCAGTCGGCGGATTAGCCGCTGTCACCGGATTGGGGTAAAGCGGTGTAATATGCGAGGTGTAGACAATCTGATCGGTATTATAGGCTTTGATCGTTGTGTTGTTGTTGAAACTGCTACGACTGCTTTGCCCAGCCGCAAAAACTTCAGCTGAATTAGGAAAATCCGGATTGTTGGGATCAGCACTATGTTGTCCCATGATCCAACGGATATTGCCCAGATTACGGCCAAAGTTGATCCCCAAAGTATTGACCATATAGTTGAGCTCCTGAGCATTATAATTGCTCGAAAAGTCTCCGTGCAGATTGATATATTTTGCCCGGTCCAAAGTAGAGCTGTTGCCGATGAAGCGCTGGGTTTTGAAATCCACAGAGACAGCCGTCTGAGCGTTACACGGAGTGTAAAAAAGCCAAAGGAGAGATAGGGGCATGAATAGCTTGACCACAGGACTGAACATGGGGCGAATAGTAGCTTTGAGTGAAAAAGGAAAGGAGTAGCCCAGCCCAAAATACTGGGCTACTTATGAATTAATAAGCCTAATCTAAAGCGTAAACGGTGATGTTGTCATAGTAAATATCTGCACTTTGGTTGTTGGTCTTGCTGATAAACTGCAAGCTCAGGCGTCCGTCCAAGACTTCATCTGGCGTGGGGCCATTCCAAGTGATACGACGGAATTTCCAATCGGTAGAGTTACCGCCAGTCCAACCACCAGCAAGGGCAGGGGGCCAACCGGTACCCGCATGATAACGAGCCGTTACTTCTTGCAGACCGTCTCCTTCGACTTTGTACCAAAACTCTAATCGGTAAGTCTTACCCGCTTCAAAGTGCAAGGGACTCGCGAGATAATCGGTATGGATACGAAAGTTGTTTTTCTCGTCCACCCCTAAGTCCTGATTGGCATTGATATGGACAACCATAGCGTTGTTACTGTTATAACCATTAGGGACGATCTCGACGCTAGCACCAGAATTATTGGTTACAGGATTGGCGTTGGCGGCAATGATAGTAGGATCCCAACCTAAGAGGCTACCGTTTTCAAAACTTGGATCTATACCCGCCATAGCGAGTAGGTTGGGAGGTTGATTGAGAGACACCAACTCATCCATAAAGGCATCGGCAACGACATCGTTGATACGGCTTAGAGTGCCATTACCATCATAGCTAAGCTCTACTTTTGAGATATGGTCAATGTCCATGGCAGGCGTGATGTCGACGACGCGATTATCTTCCGCATTGATAGAGATATCCGTAATCATCATCGCCGTATCTTCCACCATCAAACTAAAGTTAGGGATCAGGTCTCCTGAGAGCTTCATTGCTAGATTGTAGTTAATATGGATGATTCCGTCCTCATCTTCGGTGATGTCCACGATCGTCGGAGGATCGATATTCTTGATCACATTGACATAGTCTTTCAAGACAATCGTATCAGGTTCTCCAGTGGGGAACTGACGCCAAGAGATCAAGGTAACATCATAAACCCCAATCTCAGGATATTGCACTTCGATGGATTGAACGAGTTCATCTTCGCTGATATCAATTCCTCCCGCCTTGGCAGGATCAGCGCCTTCAAAGAACCATTGACGACGGTTAGGCGCGCCACCAGAAGAGTCGGCAAAAGTGATGATGCCCCCTTCGTACATTTCGATTTGAGTAGGCGTTTCTTCGAAGAAACCGGCATTAATATCTACTACATCAATACTTGCCTCCACATAGTCAAGCACATTGACTTCGAAGGTCGTATCTAGCTTCACATTGCTGTCCTTAAACTCAGAAATGAGTCTTACCGTTTGCATGCCCGGCTCGTCAAACTGTACAAAGACAATGTCTAAATCAGCGGCTTCCTTACCGTCAAGGTTGATGATCGAAGCAGAGGAAGGGATCTCCCAAGTACGGTTTACCACTCCTTGTGAGATGTCGATGAAGGAAGTAGAATTTCCGCGTTCGATTCGGTTTTCGCCCGAAGCACCTGCTACGGCATCAGAAATGTCTGAATTTGCAGGCGGTACATACTCCTTTTCACAGCCCAAAACGCCGACTAGGAGGATTGCCATCGCCCAGATTATATAATTCGTTTTTTTCATTGTTCTTTTTTTTATCTGCTACATCGCAGAACGAGGCCACACAAATTATTTGACGATTCCAGGATTGGAGTTTAGCTCTGTAGAAGGAATCGGGAAGTAATCATGTAGATCAGAATTGTAAAACTGAGCTGCTTCTACATTATCATCTGGCAATGGGTCCATACCAGCGTGCTCTACCGGATCAAACTCATAGAGTACTTTGTCTACTTGAACATACTGGCGAGTCGATAGACGATCAAATTGTTCCTTGACCTTGCCCCAGCGAGTGAGGTCTTCCCAGCGGATATCATGTCCTTCAAACATGAGCTCAAGCGGACGCTCTACCCACATGATATGCTCCATCAATGAGTTCGCATCATGATCTCCTTCCTTGAGAAGTACTACCCCCGCACGTTCACGGATCTCATTGACCATCGTCATAGCCTCCGAGAAAGAGCCTCCAGTTTGGATCAAACACTCAGCATAAAGCAGCATCACATCAGCCAAGCGAATCACTCGCTCATTGATGCCAGACTGACTGGTTTGCAACTCACGGTCCCAAGTCCAGTTTTGAAATTTTTTGAGATAGGATGCTTCGCGATTGTTGTACTGTCCTCCCTCAGCTGATGGCTTTTGGTAAAAAGTTGAGTTGTCATCATCCGCAATGGCAATGGAGACAGAAGCGCGAATAGAATAGTTTGCCGTGCCCGTACGGTCGGCATTGATGGGGTTATTCATATCCATGGTATCGGTGCGATAGAGGGTAGTCACCCAATAAGAAGGCATAACGGTTCTCCAACCATTGCCACCCGGCGCAAAGGAACGAGAGCGAGCAGTCGCTTCAGAACCCGTTGGTCCGTCCTGAGCACCGCCAGCTGTACCTGCCTTAGCTTCAATCGAAAAGGCGACCTCGAAGATAGACTCACTGTTAAATTCGTGTGCCTCATCAAAGTTGTCGCCAATATTGGCTGTCAGGCTGTACACACCGCTTTCGATGATTTGCTTGAAGTATGGCTGAGCCGCAGCATAATCTCTTTCATTGATATGGAGCTTGCCAAGCATGGCTGCAGCAGCTCCCCAGCTAGCTCTACCAAGATCATCATCAGAGGCATATACTAGCGGCAAATTGGCTTCTGCAAACTCTAAGTCCCCAAGGATCAAGGCAAATACCTCAGTGGCAGGCGAAGGATTTTTGTAAAAGTCTTCGCTGGTCTTCGGGACATCTGTGTGGATAATCACACTACCTTTGTTATATCCACGGTAAAGCAGATAGTAATAGTAGCCTCTCAAAAAGCGGGTTTCTGCTTCAATCTGAGTGCGCACTTCATCTGCCATCTCTACATTGTCAAGATTGGCTAGTACTTGATTGGCACGATAGATACCGATGTAGCAAGCCTGCCACTTACGCTTCACGATCGCCGTGTTTTCATTAAACTCCATCGTATTGAGGGCTCTCGCATTAGCGTTCCAGTTATTGGGACGACCAATATCTGAGCGTACTGGCAGTTCAATCGCGGCTGCGGCACCGAGGAGGCCATCTAGCTGGAGCGCACCATAGGTGGCCACCAGCCCTTGCTGTACTTCTAGTTCAGTGGACCAAAAGGAATCAGCACTGAGATCATTGGGATTGGCGACAGTAAGAAAACTGTCTATTTCACAGCTTGTGAACACAAAGGTTCCCAAGACAATGAGTAAATATTTATATGAAAGCTTCATTGTATTGTCTTTTTGCGGATTAGAAATTGATCGTCAAACCCGTACGGTAGATAGAAGAAACCGGGTACTTACCTTGGTCCAAGCCACCATTAAATGGGTTGCCACTCGCGACCTCTGGATCAAAGCCAGAATACTGGGTCCAGGTAATCGGGTTTTGCGCACTGACATAAATGCGGAGTGTACCGAGTCCCACCTTGCTAAGCATCGTTTTAGGGAAAGAGTATCCCAGGATCACATTACGGAGGCGTAGGAATGAACCATCTTCTAAGAACAGGTCAGTATCTGTCTGTACGTTTGGATGCTCGATGACAGAGCGAGGAGTCGGTACATTGGAAGTAGGGTTGGCATCCGTCCAAGCGTAAACCAAGTCTTTGTGGCGCTTAGTACTATAAGCATATTGTTTAGGGCCATTGTAGATGGTGCTGCCTTCTACCCCATAAAATTGGACTGTAAAATCAATGTTTTTGTAACCCAAGTCTAGGTTGAAGCCATACTCAAATGCAGGCTGATAAGAACCTTTATTGACCTTATCTTCTAGCGTAAGCTGGCCATCGCCATTGGTATCTACATAGCGAAGGTCTCCGAGTTGCGCCTCAGGGTCAAGTACTTGGTATTGTGCCAGTTCTTCAGCATTCTTGATAGTACCATCCGTTTCGTAGACCAAAAATACTCCCACAGGCAAGCCTTCTTTGAGAGCAGCCACTGGATTGGTTTGGCTAGCCCGCACAATATTAGGATTACCCCCAAAGATGATTTCATCTTCGCGTGATAGACTCACTACTGTATTGATGTTCTTGGTAAACGTTCCGCTGAGGCGGTAAGAAAAATCACCGTAGCGATTAGTCATAAAAGCACCTACTTCTACCCCGCGGTTGTTGAGGTTACCAATATTGGTCAAGAAACGATCGTAAGACTGGCCGCTAACCGGAGTAGAGCCCGCAGAGATCGGAGGCACAATCGCCAAAAGCATATCTCGTTTGTCCTGCTCATAAAGGTCAAGCGTCAAGCCACCTTTGCCTTTAAAAAACTCGAGGTCAAGACCGATGTTACGGCTAATGTTTGACTCCCACTTCAAATTAGGATCTGCAAAACCAGGCTGAGTGAATCCTGGGTCTAGGCTTTCGTCTGCGCCGAACGGATAACTCACGTTTGAAATCACGACAGGTGTATAGCCGTAAGGAGGAATCCGGTCGCTACCAGTAGTACCGTAGCCAAAGCGAATTTTACCTAGACTGAGTACCTCTTGGATGCCAGAAAGGAATCCTTCCTCAGAAAATGTCCAAGCAGCCGAAACGGAAGGGAAAACACCGTAGCGATTATTGGGGCCAAAGTTGCTTGAGCCATCGCGTCTGATGACCGCATTGACCATATACTTAGACTTATAGCTATAAAACACACGACCGAGTACCGAAACACTGTTGGTCTGGTTGATCGTCTGGCGACCGACGATGGGTTCTCCATTACCGATGGTCGGAGTGCTGTTGGAGGAAACAAAGTCTGCCCCCGTCTGATACCATTCCCAACGAGAAGTCTCATAGGTATTACCTACTAAAGCAGACAGCGAGTGATCGCCAAAAGTGCGCTGGTAGTTGAGCGTAAACTCACCGATAGTACGAGTGCTTGTCCCATCCGCAAGACGTAAATTCGCATTGTCATCTGTCGCACCTAAGTTGATTTGCCCATCATCTGTGAAAACGGTGTAGCTAGGAGCAAAGAAGCGATCTTTAGTATTGTTGAAAGAGCCCCCAAGATTTGCACTTAGGGTGAGACCTTTTATGATCTCTAAACCTAAACGCAGATTACCATTGAGACCATTTGAGTTACGATTGCTTTCTTGCTTCAGTTTACCGGTAAAGTTTGTCAATACTTCAGGGTTTGTTCCGCCAACGGTAAACTCTTCTTCTTCAGGATTAAGAGAAGGGCTATATGGGTTTAATCGAATGGCATCATACATCAAAGCCCAAGGCTCCCTGGTCTGATCACTGATGTTGACACCTAGATTGGTTTGAGCGGTAAACTTTCCTTTTTTGAAGGTAGTGTTGCTCCGAAGCGAGTACTTCTTATAGCGCGACAAGATCAAAGTTCCTGTCTGGTCAAAGAAGGTACCGGTTACATTATAAGTCAGGCCACCTTTACCACCACTCACACCAAGGGAGTAGTTTTGCATGGGAGCATTGTCAACCTGAAGCTCGTCCAGCCAATTGGTATCATGCTTTAAGGCATCAAAGTTGAAGTCTAGCGGATAAAACTGTCCCGTAGTTTGGTAGCGGTTTTGCACATCATTGATGTAAAGTGCTTCCTTGGTGTTGGCCAATGGAATACCAGAAGTAATGCTTTGGATACCATAGTAAGCATCGAAAGTAACTTGCGGCTGGCCCGCGCGACCTTTTTTAGTCGTAATAAGGATTACGCCCGCCGAAGCACGTGATCCATAAATAGCAGCGGAAGCTCCGTCTTTCAATACCTCAATAGATTCAATCTCCTGAGGGGTGATATTGGGGTTGGTTACATAAGTAACGCCATCTACCACATATAGTGGTTCAGAGCCACCATCTTGAAAAGAGGTGATACCACGAATGGTGATCTGAGCATTTTCGCCGGGGCGGCCACTGCCATTACGCACACTGACACCTGCCATTTGTCCCTGGATAGCAGAGGCAAAATCTGAGGTGGCGAGTTTGTTGATTTCGTCGCTTTTCAGCTGAACGATTGCCCCTGTAAGCTCACGCTTTTTTTGACTCCCGTAGCCTACTACCACCACCTCATCTAAAGTCGAGATCGAAGGTTCGAGCGAAACGTTAATCGAAGATTGCCCACTGATGGAGATTTCTTGAGTAGCAAATCCATAGTAGGAAAAAACTAAAACTGCCGAAGGTGTTTCCGCGGTGATCTTATAGCGGCCATTGTCGTCCGTCAATACACCATTATTGGTCCCTTGTACGGCTACTGTGACACCCACTAGCAAAGTACCGTCCTCACTAGCGGTTACTGTTCCGCTTACAGTTTGTTGTGCATAAAGACTGCCTGAAAACAATCCCCACAACGCCCCCGCCAAGAGCAACAGGTGTCGCTTCCGTAATAGTAGTTTCATAGTGCTTTTTTATTAGTAAGTTTTGTAATAGTTATCGAGACCGTAGTCTGTCTCATATCAGCAACATTAAGGTCTAAGAATTTGCGGACTTGGGATGCCACATATTCATAGGATTATGCCTCATATGGTTTTTTCCATATGTAAAGCGTTTGATCAATACAACAATTGGTTTTGCCATTTCGGCAAGCAATGCAAGTCCCACAACTCAAATACGGCATGATCGAAACCAAGTCTCCTGCTTTCAATCCTTGTTCATTGTCTCCAATCTCTACAATTTTAGCAGCTAGCTCATGTCCCAAGATTCGG
>JBCAWW010000215.1:0-7992 GCA_038534415.1 Bacteroidota bacterium
GGGTTGTTTACAACGTCGAAAACCCGGTCGGTCATCGCGAATATTGAGGAGAAACGGTACACACAGTGACATAATAATAGATGATGTAGCCAGTGCTCGTACCAATCTGAAAGCAGATCTCGAATCTTATTGTCCGGAGATCAAAGTGATTGGAGAAGCAGAAGGGGTTATTAGCGGCGCCAAGGCCATCAGACAGCACAAACCGCAGGTAGTTTTTCTGGATATACAGATGCAGGACGGGAGTGGCTTTGACCTCTTAGAAGTGATTGGCAATGTGGAGTTCCAGTTGATTTTCACCACTGCCTCTGATGCCCATGCGATCCAGGCTTTCCGGTTTTCGGCCATTGATTACCTCCTCAAACCCGTAGACCCTGACGAATTGGTTGAAGCGGTCAAAAAGCTGCAAAGCAATGATCAACAACAAGATCGTATCGAGGCTTTGTTAGAAAATGTAAATCCAAAGAAAAAGCATACTCGCCTTGCCTTACACACTGCCGAGAAAGTTCATATTGTAGCGGTTGACGAAATCGTGAGGATCGAGTCTAGTGCCAACTACTCGATCTTTTATCTCACCAATAAGCAGCAACTCTTGGTTACGCGTACGCTCAAAGAATATGACCAAATGCTCAAGGATCAGGATTTTATCCGAGTGCACCAATCCCACCTGGTCAATGCAGCGCAAATCAAGGAGTATGTCAAAATTGACGGAGGCTATCTGAAGATGCTAGATGGTACAACTGTTGTGGTATCTCATCGCAAAAAAGCTCAATTGATTCAGCGTCTTGGTCAGCTTTAAGGAGTCGGGGCTCAACCGGGGAAGCAAAGAAACTTAAATGCTGCTGTTGAAAACGTAAATCTTGACAAGCGTTCTCCGAAGGAGTGAGCCAAAGCTGAGAAGCGGCGGCCAGCCAAACGATGGCACTAATAATAAAGGATTTTTTCATGAGTCAGGGTCATTTGATGATCCTAAACTCAAGATAAATGCCTACAAAATCGGAGACTTTAGAGAAAGCGTCGGCTTTGGTCAATTATTCGTCATTGGTCATGAACAGTGGCCTTTTTTTTTCGTAATATTTTAGCAATACGCATTCTGTCAATATGGATATTCAGCTCTTTTTTTCGGCACCTGTGGCCTCCTGTATTTTTGTGATTACGATCTTGACGAGCATCATGGCATTTAGAGATGGCAATCTCAAGTATCGTTTTATGCTCAATCCTCCCAGAGTTTTTGAGCAAAAAGACTGGAAACCTTTGTTTACGAGCGGATTGATTCACGCCGACTGGTGGCACCTTGTCTTCAATATGCTGGCCTTTTATTTCTTCGCCTTTGTATTGGAGCTTACGATTGGACACTGGCAGTTTGCGGTTTTGTACATCCTGAGTTTATTGGCAGGGAGTTTACCTTCCTTGATTCGCCATAAAGATGATTCGACTTATTATACTTTAGGGGCTTCGGGAGCGATTAGTGGGGTCGTATTTGCGGCCATTATGCTCAATCCTGAGGCTAAGATTGGGTTGATTTTTTTACCCGCTTTTCCAGGTTGGGTATTTGCCCTGCTTTTTGTCGCCTACTCACTCTATGCCTCAATGAAGGGCAGAGGTAAGGTCAATCATGATGGCCACCTTTTTGGCGCAATCGGCGGGATACTAAGCTTGATTCTTTTGCATCCAATTGTTGCGACCAACTTTATCAATTGGATAAAAGATGCCATTTAATATTAAGGAAAGGTATAGATAACAGTTTCTTAATACCCCCTTAATGCTCCTCCAACTTGCAAGGGCTAGCTTTGCTGCCTCACGAAAGCCCTACTCATTTGAGCAACAACGGAAATTCACCCCTACCAGAAACATCCTTTAAGGGTATTGACCTAGTTTATAAAATCGGTCAATTCATTTTCACCTTATTCGTGTTTTTAGTTGCGCTAGACCTAATGTCTGGGAGCTTCAAACTATTTGGTTCTGACTATGCCAAAGAGTTGGTAACCATTGCGGGCAATCCTTTTATCTCTCTATTTGTAGGGATGTTGGCTACAGCGGTCATCCAAAGCTCCTCGACCACCACTACCATGATCGTGGGTTTGGTCGCAGCTGGCACCATGACCCCCATAGAAGCTACCCCTATGATTATGGGAGCCAATATCGGGACTTCAGTAACCAGTACCATTGTCTCTTTGGGACATATTGGCAATCGTTCTGAGTATCAAAAAGCCATCTCAGCTGCTACTGTCCATGATTTTTTCAATATCATCACGGTCATCATACTGTTTATCCTCGAATATTTTACGGGGGCATTGTCCGGTGCAGCGATAAGCTTGGCTGACTTTTTCTTTACCGAAGCCGGAGAAGGAGGCAAAACCAAAGGGGTCTTAGATTATACCACCAAGGCAGTAGCCAAATGGATTTTAGGCCTCACCTCCACCGAAGCATATCCCAAAGGAATGCCATTTGTGAGCCTACCGATTGCTTTAGGCTTACTTTTTATCTCGCTACGAAGTCTGACCAAATTGCTCAAGACCTTCATCATCGGCAAGGTACAAGAAAACCTAGATCGCTTTGTCTTTGGTCATCCGGTCAAATCACTGGGTGCAGGCTTCGTATTGACCACCGCCGTGCAATCTAGTTCAGTAACTTCTTCTCTGATTGTGCCCTTAGTCGCCAGTGATAAAGTTAGTTTATACAAAGCCTTCCCATTTTTGATGGGGGCCAATATAGGTACCACGACCACAGCTTTGATTGCCGCTTTGTTTTTGGGGGTCGGCTCGCCGAACGCTTTGGCTATTGCCTTTGTGCATCTACTCTTCAATCTTTTTGGAGTGTTTATCCTCTTCCCGATTCCACAGATTCGTCGGATCCCGATCAGCTTGGCACAAGGACTCGGTAAGCTCACCTTACGCAATCGCATTTACGGCGTACTCTATGTCGTAATCGTATTTTTTATCATTCCTGGCTTTTTCATCTTTCTCACCCAGTTGTAGGTTTTCGCCATGAGCGAGCAAAATACACCCCCGGCAACAGAAAGCTTTTCACAGCGACTCTGGTCGCTGGCTAGTTTGTTTTTGCAGCTTGGCTTTACCGCCTTTGGTGGTCCTGCCGCCCACATTGCCATGATGGAGGCAGAAGTCGTCAGCAAACGTAAATGGCTAGATCGACAGCATTTTCTCGACCTGATGGGCGCCACAAATTTGATCCCAGGGCCCAACTCTACTGAGATGGTCATGCACGTGGGGCTGCAACGAGCTGGCGTCCTAGGCATGATTGTCGCAGGCGTCTGCTTTATCGGTCCAGCTGCCTTATTGACGGGTATTTTGGCCTGGTTTTATATCCGTTTCGGAACGCTTCCCACTGTAGCGCCCTTTCTCGAAGGGATCAAACCAGTGGTGCTGGTCCTGATTCTCAATGCGATCCTAAAACTTGGCAAAAAGGCCATGAAGCATCCGGCTTATTATGTGCTAGGAGCAATGGTAGTAGCCGCGGTCTTGTTTGGTATGCCTGAAGTCTTTGCGATTCTGACCGGAGGCTTGGTCGGCATGATCGCTATCAAGACGGTCAAGCATCGCTTGCAAGTAGGCTTATGGCCATTATTTGCCGTGTTTCTCAAGGTAGGAGCGGTTTTGTTTGGCAGTGGCTATGTACTCTTTGCCTATCTCGAAGGCGAGCTCATCGAGCAGCGGGGCTGGCTGAGTCAAACCCAATTGCTCGACGCGATAGCAGCCGGACAATTTACGCCAGGCCCTGTCCTGACGACGGCGACTTTTATTGGCTACCAAATCGCAGGACTAGGAGGCGCCTTAGTAGCCACGCTGGGTATATTTTTGCCTTCTTTTGTATTTGTAGTCTTGGTCAATCCTTGGATCCCTCGTCTGAGAGAGTCCGCATGGCTCAGTGCCTTTCTTGACGCAGTCAATGTAAGTGCCATCGGCGTGATGGTGGCCGTATTGCTACAGATAACTTATACGAGCCTTGTTTCGCCTTTTCAATGGACCGCTTGGGTCATTTTGGCCATTGCCATTACCGTTTCTAGGCTTCGTCCCAAACTGAGTCCTATGTGGCTGGTCATCGGAGGATCGGTACTCGGCTATCTATTGAGCTTAATCTGATCGACAGCTATTCTTTACATTCACGCCCAAGGTGGCTGCAAACTCTGCCCCTAGCTGCTTAGCGTTTCAGGTTTAGTTTTACCGCTTCGCGGAACGCTTCTCTCTTGCCATTAGAAGGCATTGTTTGAATCCATATTTGCATAAGAACCAACCCAAGGGATTGGGGATAAGCGTTCTGCGAAGCAGTAATCATAATAAAATTGCTAAATCTCACGGACATTGAGATTACGCCAGCGGACTTTGATCCCGCCTCCATCGTGAATTTGTAGGGCTATAGAGCCTTCGGCTTCGCCGATTTTTTCATCATGAAAGTCTACCATCTTATGGCCGTTGAGCCAAGTCTGGACGTGGTCATCGACTACCCTGACGCGCAATTGGTTCCACTCCCCCATCTTGAGATAGCCTTCATGTTCTGGATCAATTTGCTTTAGCCAGCCGCGACCGTATGATTCATAGATACCGCCAGTGTCATGGTCTGGAGGGGCTACTTCTACTTGCCAACCGCTGATTTTGGTACCGTCGAGCGAGGAGCGAAAAAATACGCCGCTATTGCCATCGGCTTCTTGCAAAAACTCAAGCTCTAGGTCTAGATTCTTAAAGCTGTCTACAGTCGCGAGATAGCCATAGGCTTTATCAGGCCCACTCTCACAAACCAAGACGCCATTATCTACATACCACTTTTCTGTGCCATGCACTTTCCAACCTTCGAGGTCCTGCCCATTGAAGAGACTAATCACGGGTGATAGAGGACGGATTTTCACATTGCGAAAACTCGTTTGGGCGCCATGGTCTTGCAAGGCAATTTTACCTTCTCGCGCTAGTCCGTAGGCAGGATAATCTTTCCACTTGCTGTTTTGCATCCGCTCCGTCCAGTCCGAGGACTGCAACTCATATTCTACGATCTTTTCTCCATTGAGCCAATGCTCTACATGAAGTCCTTGCACGAGCATACGACTATGATTCCACTCCCCTGCTGCTTTGGCAGGTCGGTTTGAAACAGCGTGCATAGCGTAGTTTGAGCCTGTTTTTTGCATCTCTTCCACCTCTCCTTCGTAGCTAGCATCATCTAGAAGTTGATATTCTGGACCGGTGGCATATACCGTCTTAAAGGCCGCAGTGTCTTCCACTACTCTAAAAAATATACCGCTATTTGCTTTAGTTGAGACCTTCCACTCAAGGCTCAATTCAAAATCCGAATAAGTCGCATCACTTACGATATCACCGCCATCTTCTGCGCCCATGGCATGCATTGCGTCATCGGCGATCTCCCAGCCATGCACGATCTGGAGGCCATAAGTGTGCCAGCCTTCCATATTCTTACCGTTAAAAAGGAGTTGCCAACCCGCTTCTTTTTCGGCTTCGGTCAAGGTATTGTGTTTGACTTTGGCAAGAGGAGCTTGGCAAGCAAATAGGCAAAAAGTACATAGGAGCGATAATAGGACTTTCATTTTGTAGCAATGTTGAAAAGTTGAGGAAGTCAAGATATAAAAAATTGCCAAGGTCCCAGACTAATTAGTACTAAGACTAGAAGTAAATAGTAGAAAGCCTACAATCCAATCCGGAATGGGGTGCAAAATCTACCTTTTTCTTAGTTCTACCTACTTTTGGCCTTTCTCTCTCTTGCCGGTAGGGGCTATTTATTTTCAATATGTCATATAGGTGATTAAACGTTCTCCGCAGGAGCGAGTCTAAAGAGAAACCAATCACAACAATGACTAATTGGCAATCAGTCCAACACCTTCTAGCAAGAGCCGGCTTTGGCCCCAATCTCCGCAATTGGCAAAGAGATCAAAATATCTCCTTAGATCGGATGCTTGATCGGGTCTTTGCGGATTCTGAGGCATTTGAGCCTTTGAGTGTCGGCAAATTACCGGCGCAGCTTTCTAGCAAAACGGCTATGAAAGGCCTGAGTGATGAGGAGAAGAAAATGCTCAGGGATCAAGGCCGCAAATCGCAAAAGGAACTGAATGCCAGCTGGGTCAATCGCATGGCCACCACTGATGCTCAGTTGCGAGAAAAGATGACGTTGTTTTGGCATGACCACTTTGCCTCACGCCTGCCGCTACAATACTTCATCATGCAGCAGCAAAACAATATCCTCCGTAAATATGCCTTGGGCTCGTTTGGAGATTTGCTCAAAGCAGTCTCCAAAGATGCGGCAATGCTGCGTTATCTCAATAATCAGCAAAATCGCAAGGACTCCCCAAATGAAAATTTTGCCCGCGAGGTAATGGAGCTATTTACCTTGGGCCGTGGACACTACACTGAGGAGGACATCAAGGAGTCGGCACGTGCTTTTACGGGTTGGAGCAGCAAGGCGAGAGGAGAGTTTGTCTTTCGCAAGCAATGGCATGATAACGGGGAAAAAAGCATTCTGGGACAGACGGGTCATTTTGATGGGGATGATGTACTCGACATTTTGTTGGCTCAGCCGCAGACTGCCAAATATATCACCCGCAAAATCTATCAATACTTTGTCAATACTAGGGTAGACGAAGAGATGGTAGAGCAATGGAGCAGCGCCTTTTTTGAGAGTGACTATGATATTGCGGCTTTGATGCGAAGCATTTTTAGTTCGGATCATTTTTATGCTGCGCAGAACGTCGGCACTCGGATCAAATCTCCCATCGAATATATCGTCAGTCTGATGCGAAGGCTAGAGATAAGCTTCCCCGACAAAGACGCAACCATTTTTATGCAAAAAGCCATGGGCCAAGTTCTATTTTCGCCTCCCAATGTAGCGGGCTGGCCAGATGGTAGAGCTTGGATCGATAGCAGCTCCATCATGCTACGGATGCAGATCCCAAGGGCCGTTATCTTTTCGGCAGAGTTGGCCCTTAAAGCGAAGTCAGACTTTGCGGGTAATGAAGATGCGATCAAGCTCAACGACAAAGGCATGGTGCGCAAACTCAAAGGCGAAATCAATTGGCAGAGCCTCGAAAAAGCGTTCGCCGAAGGCAGAAAAAAACAAAAAAGCGATCTCAAAGACTATCTCTGGGCCCATGTCCCGAGCAAATTGCAGCCCGATGATATTGCCTCCTTTGCCCAAGGCCAAAATCAAGAGCAAGCCTTCAAAATGTATGTGATGCGCCTTTTGTGCACCCCCGAATTTCAGTTGTGCTAATTCAAGTCTTGACTCTTCACCCACTCAATCCTTACCAAAATGTCCTCACGTAGAGACTTTCTCAAAATATCAGCCCTCGCTTCTACCTCCATTATGTTGCCGCGTTTTTTGCAAGGCTGCAACTATAGCCCTGAACAAACCAATGGCCGCAAATTGGTAGTGATCCAGCTTTCGGGTGGCAATGATGGCCTCAATACCATCGTGCCATATGGCGATGACATCTATTATCAGCAGCGAAGTGGGATCGGCATCTCGCCAAACAATGTCATTCAACTCAACGATTATCAAGGCTTTAATCCTGCCTTAGAGGCCTTGCGCGGCCTTTATGACAATGGCGAAATGAGTTTACTCAATAGCGTAGGCTATCCCAATCCAAATCGCTCTCACTTTCGCGCCATGGATATCTGGCATACCGGCAGCAATGCAAATGAATATTGGGAAAATGGTTGGCTGGGACGCTATCTCGATCACCAGTGCAAAGGTCAAGATGCCAGTCCACATGGGGTGATTGAAATAGACGATACCCTCAGTCTTTCTGTCAAAGGAGATAAAACCAAGGGCCTTGCCGTGCGGGACCCCCAAAAGCTATTTAAAGCAACTCAAGATCCTTATTTGCAACATCTGCATCAGCAGCAGCAAAACGCCACCCAAGATCCTAACAGTGAGCTCCACTATCTCTACAAGACCAGGATCGAGCCTATGTGGAGGGAGCGCATGACGGGCAGGATCGAGCCTATGACGAAGAGGAAGTCCAGGATCCGGAGGAAGGAG
>JBCAWW010000216.1:0-7984 GCA_038534415.1 Bacteroidota bacterium
AGAAAAAAAACAATGAAAAGTAAAGACCTTACGGAAAACTGCACCATGTACCTACCTCAGATTTAACGTAAGGTCTTTACTTTTCATTGTTTTTTTTCTTTCTCTTCAAAGCAGTTATGCTCAGCTATACATCAATGAGATTATGGCGAGCAATGTCAGTACCATTACTGATGCTCAAGGCAACTATGATGATTGGATCGAAATCTACAATGCTGGAGCTTCGCCGATTGACTTGGGGGGCTACTACCTGACGGATGATCCCGGTGATCCTCTCGCTTTTTGGCAACTTCCCAATCCCGGCAATGGATCCTTGACGGTTCCTGCAGGAGGATATTTGATTTTATGGGCAGATCAGGAGCCATTTGAAGGACCTACTCACCTAGATTTCAAACTGAGCGCAAGTGGGGAGATGGTAGGCCTATACCTGCCCAACCTCACAGCGGTTGATGTTGTACCTTTTGGTCCTCAAATAAGCGATGAGTCCTATGGACGTACCATCGATGGGGCAGGTACTTTTACCACTTTTACTACTCCTACCCCCAATGGCCCTAATGGTAGCAGTGTCGGAACTCTACAAACCTATCTCGCGACAGTTGTATCTACCGTCGGCAATGGTAATAATGATGCCTCAGAATATAATGGTACCGTCAATCTGACCGAAACGGCCATCGCTATGGGAGAAAATCCTTCAGGTGGACAAGTCGTCGGTCTGAGATTTGAAAATATCACCATCCCATACGGCCAAACGATTACGGACGCTTATATCCGATTCCGGTCAGAGGGAGTCGATACCATGCCTGTAAGTCTGAGTATTTATGGTGAAGATATTGACAACTCCCCAGCCTTTAATGCCAATCCTAATAATCTATCCAACAGGACATTAACGGATACTTTTTCCACTTGGGCGCCCAATGGATGGGACCGCTATTTTGTCTCAAGTGGTCGCCATCAAACCGATGAGTTAAAAGCAGTTGTACAAGAGATTGTAGACCGACCAGGTTGGGCCAGTGGCAATGCGATGAGCTTTTTGATTTCCGGTACCGGAACGCGCATTTTTACCTCCTACGAGTCGGATACAATTGAAGCAGCACGCTTGGTGATCGAGACAGCCGTTACACAGAGTGTAAATCCAATAACAGACCTCTATATCAACGAATTACTCGCCAACAACGGCAATGGGATTATTGATGAGTTTGGCCAAGACGAAGACTGGGTCGAACTACACAATGCGGGTAGTAGTCCGGTCAATATCGGCGGCCTTTATTTGACCGATAATTTCAGCAATCCTGATAAGTGGCAGATTGCCGCTCCCGAACTAATACCTGCTGGGGGATTTGCCTTGATCTGGCTGGATGATGATCCCGGACAAGGCGGTTTGCATGCCAATAATATCAAACTAAGCCGATCTGGAGATGAGTTGGCTTTGGTGCAAATCATCAATAATGATACTACCTTTTTAGACTCAGTCTCTTTTGGACCGCAAGCTACGGATGTGGCCTTCGGCCGAACGCTTGACGGAGCCGGTACATGGCAATTGCTTTCGCCAAGTACGCCTAATGCTAGTAATAATGCTTCGGGACAGCTAGTATCTACGCCACAGTTTTCTTTGACTCCGGGCATGTATACTGGCACTCAAAGTATTCAGATCAGTAGCAGTACCAGTGGCGTCAATATCTATTTCACAGTAGATGGTCAAGTGCCCACCACTTCCTCTACGCTTTATACAGGTCCTATCGCTATCGATACCACCACGACCTTGCGGGCAAGGGCCTTTAGGAGCGGTTGGACGCCAAGTAAGCATATTAGTGGAACTTGGTTCTTTGGACTCACGGATTCTTTGCCGGTGGTTTCATTGATTACGGACCCGGATTCCTTTTTTGGAGCCACTAATGGGATTTACATCTATGACAACGGACAAATCGGTTCTCGAAAAGAATGGGAAAGAGAAGTGAATTATGAGTACTTCAGCTTTCCCGGGACACATGAGCTCGCATTTTCTCAGATTTTAGATAGCCGCTTATATGGCCGTACTGCTATTTTTTATGCCCAAAAATCTCTGTCCTTTGACGTCCGGGCAGGAGAAACCTTAGATTATCCACTTTTTGCTAATACCGAAACCAATGAGTTCAAGTCATGGCTCTTGAGGAGCTCTTCTGATGATTGGAGTCGTACCATGTTTGCAGATGCTTGGTTACAGGAAATGATGGAGCCATACCTCAATATCGGGGTGCAGCATTATCAGCCAACTGTCATGTATATCAATGGCGATTATTATGGTATCAATAATCTGAGAGAAAAATATAATCAGGACTACCTCCGCTTTGTGTATGGCGAGGACCCCGACAATATTGACCTAATCAAAAAATTACCTGGTACTAACAGTGGTATCAACGAAGTCCTAGAAGGAGATGAAGTTCACTATCTAGCGCTCAAAAACTATATTCAAGGCAACGACCTTTCTGTACAGGCTAATTATGAGTACGTCAAGACCCAAATGGATATTGACGACTATATGAATTTCGCCATTGCAGAAATGTATGTTGGCAATACGAGTTGGCGGCACAATCGTCGCTTTTGGCGTCCCCGTACTCCCGATGGGCGTTGGCGTTGGTTGATCAATGATTTGGATCGAGGTTTCCAGTGGAGCAAACGTAATGCAGATGTCATGAGTCAGTTCAAAAATGACGATGATTTCTTTGGCGACCTAATGGTCAATCAAGAGTTTGCCGATGAGTTTATCCAACGGATGAATACTTGGATTGCGGTGGTTTTCTCGCAGACTAGGGTCAATCATATTGTCGACTCCGTCCAAGATCGAATTGAACCAGAAATCCTTGATCATATTGCCCGCTGGCAGCCTCAAGGGGGGCTCAGCTCTCTCAATAATTGGAACAACTACGTTCAAGAATACCGAAACTTTGCGCCTTATCGTCCTGCTATCGTTACGGGACAGATGGCCAATCATTTTGGGGTAAGTAGCAATGCCTTCACTTTGAGTTTTGTGGTAGACAGCGCTAGTGGTGGGTCCGTACTACTGCATAGTGTCGACTTTGAAGTGCCCGACAACTATTCGGCTTCTTATTTTCAAAACATCCCGATCAAAGTAAAAGCCCAACCCGATAAAGGGTATCGCTTTGTCGAATGGTTAGAAACGGGCAATACCAATGCGGAAATTGTAGTAGATACGGCAGTAAACACGGTGTTGACTCCAATATTTACTTCCAAGGATCCGGTAATTTCAGAAATTCACTATAATCCGAGCAATGGCTCCCAATACGAATTTGTCGAACTCTACAATCCCTCGACTTACGACCTAGACCTCAATGGCTACTATTTTGATGATGGCATTAGTGATACGCTAAGCTTTGTCATGCCCCCTCAATCCTATGTGGTGATCGCTCAGGATAGTACGCTCTGGACTGGACAGGGATTTGCCGTTTATCAGTGGGGGAGTGGTTCATTAGATAACAATGGTGAGCAATTAAGAATCCGCTATCCTGATGGCGAGACGGCAGAAAAACTTACCTATGACAATAACTTCCCTTGGCCAGAAAAAGCAGATGGAGACGGTGCTTCCGCCGCTCTGAAAGCGCTTGATTTGGATAATGACGATGGCTATAATTGGAAGGCTTGCTGTGGGACCATTAGTCCCGGACAGCCCAATACGATCGCTTCCAGAGCTCCTGGCAATGTAAGCAGCAATCTCGCACTATGGCTCAAAGCGGATGCAGACGGCTTTGTATTTCAAGATGATAGCTTCAGAGTCAAAGCTTGGTTGGACCAAAGTGGACAGGGCATAACTGTAGAGCAAAGCGAGCTTAGCAAAATGCCAAAATGGTATGCCGACTCGCTCAATAGCAATGGCGTATTAGCGTTCGACGGAGTCGAGGACCTACTCACGATGACCGAGATCACTGATATCCGGACCATCTTTATTGTCAATCGTCTCAACGATCCTACTACTCAAAATAATATTCCTCTTTTAGGCCATAGTTCAAGCTATGATTTTCATGGGGGAACAAACGGCCGCATATTCCATAGTACCCATACAAATTCGGTATTACAAAATGGAGACTGGCGACAAGATGGAGTTGCGTTTACAGATCCCAATACCACGCATACAGGGGAATTTAGCTTTATCTCAGTCGTAACTACCGGCAACGCCAAAGCAAATCAAATTGTCGAAGATCGTAATCTTTCGCGCTTCTGGGATGGTGAGATGGCCGAGATTATCATCTATGATCGTGCGCTTACGACTGCCGAACGCAATGAAGTCGAAACCTATCTCAACTTAAAATATGGGGTGGCGATTCCCGAAGCCCAGCATACTAAATACAACTTTTCGAGCTATGGCAACCGTATTGCAGGGATCGGTAAAGATGATAGCCTGCAATGTGTCCAACAACGCAACTCTATGAGTCGTGGCGCGGGAAGTCTGGTGCGGATTCGTAAAGCTCAGGACCTCAATGAAGGGGAATATCTTTTTTGGGGCGACAATGATCTCGCCACTACGGCCTTTACCAAAAATGTCAATGGGCAAGCGGATAATGCTATTCAGCGCGTTTGGCGAGTGGCGCAAACCGGAAGTCCAGGTTTGGTAAAACTGATTGCCAATGCTGCGGATCTCCCTGCGGGAACGGATCGTCTTATCGTCAGTTCGACTTCCAGTTTTGAGGCCGCAACTACCCGTTCGATACCACTCGTCTTGCAGGATGCGCTTTATTTGGAGGCATGGCTGACATTTGCTGACGGAGATTATTTTACTTTCGGCATTAGCCGAACGCAAGGTCCCGCGGGTCTTACCCAAGATTTATTGTTGTGGTTAAAACCTGATGTATTGTCATCGCAGAGTGATGGGAGTGCGGTCAACTTTTGGGCAGATGTCTCTGGCGATGATCACGATGCGCTTGATGTTGGAGGAGACCTGCCGACCTATCAGTCGGATGCTGCAAGCAGATTGAATAATAATCCTACACTAAAATTTGATTTCCAAAGATTAGGGACGGATTCATTGATGCTAAATGATTCATTGAGTGTGTTTGTCGTTGGCAATATTGATCCTAATTCAGACAATTGGGCGAGGATTTTCAATATCGATTATGTCAATCACTACCTCTTAGGCAAGCGAGGCGCAAACGATGATTATGCCTATATCGCCAAAGGCAATGGCGCTGCTACTGGCCTAGATGATGTGGGCGATTGGGACCTTCTTAGCAATGTGATTGGCGGTGGCAATGGCGTGTTTTATGTCAATGGGCAAGAGATTGACAACCGCAACCTTACCTATTTGACCGAAATAGAAGGGCAAATTTCTATTGGTGGTAATTTACCCGCTCAGCCCGGTAGCAATGTCGGTGGCGAAAAAATCCTAGGCTCGATAGCTGAGGTTTTAGCGTTCAACCGAAGGTTAACTGATCTTGAACGACAGCAAGTAGAATCCTATCTCGCCATCAAATATGGCTTCACCAAAAACGCCAACTATTACAATAATAATGGCACAGTAGTTTGGGACTCGACGGCAAATGCCGCTTATCATCATGATGTGATTGCGATCGCTCGTTCGGATATTTCGAAGCTCGGTCAGTACCAGTCCAAGAGCATTAATAGCGGGTCCATATTGAGCTTGCAAAAGGCTTCTCTCGCTGACAACCGATTCTTTTTCTGCGGTCATAATGATAGCGCGGCCAACCTCGTCAATAGTTCGGTGATTGCGGGTAGCTCCTACGAACATCTAAAGAGAGTCTGGAAGGTGCAGGAAAATGCCAACATTGACCCAGTCAATTTATCATTTGATCTGAGTGGGCTCGGTTTGAGCTATGTCAATGCCGAATTAGCCCTTTTGGTAGACAATGACCTCAATTATAGCAATGCCAATCTGATCACTTCTGGCATAAGCGTCAACAATGATGTCGTTACGGTATCTAATGTGCAGCTGCTCAATAATCAGTTGTTTACATTGGTGTTGAAAAATAAATCAGCCGTTACCTTATCTATTAGTCCGCTTTCGATCAATGAAAATGGCGGCAATGCTACGCTAACGCTTAGTCTCAACGTACCTACCAGCAATCCGGTAGTTGCTACCCTCGGGATTGGAGGGACGGCCACTCAAGGGACTGATTATGCGATCGCTAGCCAAACGCTTACCATTCCGGCTAATGCCAACTCCGCCTCAATGACGATCAATGCCATTGATGATAATACTTTTGAAGGCGACGAGACAGTCTTTGTGGAGATACTTAGCTTGACCAATGCCATCGAAGAGGGAGGCGTGCAAGAAGAAACTTTGACCATCATAGAGGATGAAACTGCCCCTGTGGTCAGTCTGGGCCTAAGCCCAGCCAATATCAATGAAAATGGCGGGCAGGCAATTCTCACCGCCAGTTTGAATAACTCAGTTCCGGTAGATGTAGAGGTGCAATTGGCCTTCCTTGGGCAGGCTAGCCCGCTAGATTATTCTCTTTCTGCTCCGAGCATTATTATTCCTGCCGGCAGCAATAGCGGCAGCATCAACCTAAATGCTTCCAACGACAATCTCTATGAAGGAGATGAGTCTCTCACCATAGAAATAGATAATATCATTAATGGGACTGAAAATGGCGTTCAGCAAGGCTCGCTCACCATTATTGATGACGATACGCAACCTAGCGTGAGCATTACGGGCCAGACTTTTACGGATCTCTCCGAGAACGCTGGTACTTCTGATATTAGCTTCTCTCTCAATACGGTTTCTGGTCTCAATACGATCATTGACCTAGGTTTGGGAGGGAGTAGCAGCCCTACAGATTATAGTGTTGCTTCTCAGTTGATTATTCCAGCCGGAGACTTATCTGCTGATCTGAGTCTTACGGGACTAGATGACGCGATCAACGAAATCACAGAGACGCTGATCATTAGTATTTCTAGCGTTACCAATGGGCTAGAAAATGGTACACAGGCAACCACACTCAATATATTAGATGACGATGATCCCACGAGTGCTCCAGGAGGGATTATTGACCCATTGGTTACTTGGATAAAAGCAGATGCTGGTATCGCCAATCCTACAAATGGTGCGACAGTGAGTAATTGGGATGACCAAAGTGAGAGTGAACACCCATTTACCCAAAATACTGCTAGCCGCCAGCCGCAATACATCCTGAATGACAGCGTGCATTTCAATTTTAATCCTGTCATTCTCTTTGATGGAGTCGATGACCAAATGAGCACCAACTTCGAGCTCAACAATCCTTACACGGTTTTCGCCGTCAGTAGGATGCGCTCAGGAGGGAGTCAGGGACGTCTAATCAGCTCAGCCAACAACAATTGGCTGATGGGATACCATGGCGAGAAAATGGATCAATTTTTTGCCAATGGTTGGGTATATAGTCCCAACAATCCAGTTGATCAAAATATACATTTATTTACAGCTAGCGGAGATGGTAGCAATAGTAATTTCTACTCATTAGGCCAACTGCTCGCTAGCAATGGCAATGGTGTCGGAGGTCCTCGCATTTTGGGCATTGGCGCTTGGGTTCAAGGCGGTAGTCAGCACTCTAATGCAGAGCTTGCAGAGGTAATTGCTTATGCGGATACTCTTTCAGAGAACGCTAGGTTGCGGATACATTCGTATTTGGCCTTGAAATATGGGCTGGGCTTAGACCAGACTAATCCGTCTCATTATTTGGCCTCCAATGGGGGGATCATTTGGAATGTAAATGCCAATACTGGATATGCCCAAAACCTAGCTGGTATTGGCCGAGATGATCTCTCTGGCTTGAATCAAATCAAGTCCAAAAGTAGTGTTGAAGGGGCTAGGTTGACGCTTAATGCTCAGTCTCCCTTCGGAAACGATAAGCAATTTTTGATTTGGGGCCATGATGCGCAACCCATGATAGATGTCTCAGTGGTAAATCCTATCTACACCAATCGCTTGCTCAGAAGTTGGCGTGTGGCTGAGGTTGGTGAAACGGGACTCTCTACCCTTAAGTTTGACCTCAGTGGTACA
>JBCAWW010000217.1:0-7982 GCA_038534415.1 Bacteroidota bacterium
ATTACTTGCACTTCTTTTTCTTCAGTTGCAGACTCAGGGCTCTGGGCCGAGGCGATACTCATAGAAAATGTAACCGTGAGAATCGCGAGTAATGCTCATCCGTACGCACGACGGTGTTGAGTTTATCGGCCAAGTGTTGAGCAAGGATGCTCGAGAAGTACTTATCCTGAATGATGAAGGTGATGAAATCATCATCCCTAGACATGAAGTAGAATCAATTGAAGTCTTGGCGCGCGGTGAGATGGTAAACGGAAAGTTTGTCGGAGAAGACCGCTTTGCCACGCGCTACTTCTATTCTACCAATGGCCTGCCGATGAAAAAGGGCGAGCATTATGCGATGTTTAATTACTATGGTCCGGAAGTGCATTTTGCACTCAATGATTATGTATCTGTAGGCCTCATGACTACCTGGTTAGCTGCTCCCATAGTGGCCTCGGCTAAAGTCTCCATCCCTGTTTCTGAAAAATTTCACCTAGGTGTGGGAGGACTCGCAGGCTCCATGATCTGGGCCGGTCCCGAAAACGTTGGCGCCTTAGGTTTTGCCTCTGCTACCATTGGCGACCGTCAAAACAACCTTACCGTCTCTGGTGGCTATGCTGCCATTGGAAATACCAGAGAAGTAGATGCGGGAGCCCCCATGATGTCCATAGGGAGTATGATTAAGGTCAGTCGTCGTGCCACCTTGGTATTTGATTCCTTCATTTTTCTTGAGGAAGACAATCAGTTTGGGATTCTGATTCCCGGCATTCGTGTGGCTGATCGCCGTCAAAGAGGAGCCTTCCAGTTTGGCATGGGCATGTTGATTAGCGATGATAATTATACGCCCGTCATTCCTATCCCCATGGCTTCTTATATGATCAATATCCGCTAGTTTCCTCCCACTTCCCCCATCAACACAGTCCTTTTACAACCCATAACACAATCATATTATGTCCCACAGCACAATCAAAGCGCAAGGCGAGCCGACTAAGACTCGCTTTGCCCAGGGCAACAAATCAGACTTCCTCAAAACGCTCCGTGCCAAGATTAGACTCTATTTTGAGCAAACGGGTAATACTCGCTACGGCAACCCTAAGATATACCGCAAAGCCATTTTACTCGCTTTACTCTTCCTGACGGCTTATACGATCTGCTTGGCAGACCTTTGGACAGGCCTCGGGGCCTTGATTCCGGTGGCTTTGGTGGGCTTGAGTATGACGGCTTTCTTATTCAATGTAGCCCACGATGCCTCGCACGGTGCTTTTTCAAACAACAGCCAGATCAATCGGATCATGAGCTATAGTTGGGATTTCTTTGGCATGAGTAGCTACGTCTGGTCGCTTAAGCACAATCTTTCTCATCACAGTCGCACCAATGTACACGGCAGTGATATGGACATTGAGCAAGGGATATTGCTGCGCCTAGATCCGCATACGGAGAAACGTTGGTATCATCGCTGGCAGCATCTGTATGCCCCGATTTTGTATGCACACTTTGGTTTCTTTGCCATTTTGCTGCGCGATTTCCAGATGATGGGGGTAGAGCAGTTTGGCAACAAAAGCATCACAAAGCATCCTCGCTCTGCTTGGTGGAGCTTGATCCTGGGTAAACTATGGTTTGTGCTTTGGTTTGCTGTCTTGCCTCATCTGTTGATCGACCGTCCATGGACGGAGATTGCCTTGGGCCAGTACGTTTGCTTGGCGATTGCGGGCATCTATGCCGTGATGACCTTAGTAGTGCCGCATATCAATCGTGGCAACTCCTTTCCAATGCCTAGCGAAAAGGGCGTGATCGAAGGTAGCTGGGCGGAGCATCAAGTGGAGGCAACTTTAGACTTTGCGGTGGATAGCAGACTGGCTCAGTGGCTGACTGGAGGACTCAATACCCATGTCTGCCATCATGTATTTCCCAATATCTGCCATGTTCATTATCGTCATTTAACTCGCCTGATCCGTGAAACTGCCTTAGAATACGGCCTTAATTATCGCTCCTATCGCTTTGGCGAGATCATTAAGTCGCACTTCCTGTTTTTACGGGATTTAGGTGGCGCTAAGCACTAAGAGCAGTTTGATTTTGATAACCGCTTCGCGGAACGCTAGAGATAAGCGTTCCGCGAAGCGAAAAAAAGAATGAAAGCCATCACCCTAAAACCTATCTGCCATGAGATTTCTATTGATTTTTTTCTTTGAAACTTTTTACCTCTATCGAAGATTGACTGCCAAACGATATCCTCGAAAGCTTAGACCCAAAGCAAAGCATGAGCCTATACCTGATCATCCCAATCAGTAAAAAAAGAATCATGCTTTCATATTAGCTCCTCGTTGCGCTCCATTTGGCAGGATTGAAAATCGCTCCTAGATAGAAATATCCCTACTTTACTAAATTTGAAGTCAGAAAGACTACGCTAAGCAAAAACATACTTCAATGAGACACTTAATATTTTCCCTCACATTCACGCTGCTGTTCCCACTTTGGGGACTGGCGCAATCCCAAACCCAAAACGTCAGAGGTAGCATCATTGACCAAGACAATCGACAAGCAATCGAAGGTGTCGCCGTACGGATAGAAGGCCTCTCGCTTGGGGCATATTCTGATTCTACCGGAGCATTTATCATCAAAAATGTACCGCTTGGGCGTCATATCGTCGT
The DNA here is from genome assembly GCA_038534415.1 of Bacteroidota bacterium. GTDB lineage: Bacteria > Bacteroidota > Bacteroidia > J057 > J057 > JBCAWW01. The sequence continues at coordinate 2,628 of JBCAWW010000217.1, forward strand.
CGCCAGTATTATTTCTCATCAACCCTATACCTCAGAGCCCTTTATCGTGCGCTCGGCCAAGGAAAGCATCCTCGCCATCGAAATGGTGGAAGGAGAATACACCTTGGAAGGAATTACCATCGAAGTAGAAAATTATAGCGCTGATGATCCCGGTCTCAAGCGAATCGATATCGAAAACAGCGAATACAAAGCGGGTGCTATCGCTGATCCCGGCCGTATATTGGCGGCAGAACCCGGCGTGGTAGGCCCTCAAGACAACAATAGCGATATCGTGATCAGGGGCAATACGCCCGCAGGGGTACTTTGGCGCTTAGAGGGGATTGATATTCCTAATCCCAACCATTTTGCCCGCAAAGGTTCGTCTGGTGGCGGGATCACGGTATTTAGTGCGCAACTGCTCAGTGAAAGTAGTTTTTCGACCGGGGCCTTTGCCGCTGATTATGGCAATGCAATCTCGGGGGTGATGGATATGCGTTTCCGGAAGGGCAATAGCTTCGAAAGAGACTATCGTTTCAAATTTGGTCTGCTCGGGATTGACTTAGCAGCGGAAGGGCCCCTAGGCAATAGTGGCGCTTCATATCTCGTCAATTATCGCTATTCGACCCTCGGTATCCTCAATGATCTTGGTTTTCGGTTGGTAGGGCCAAGGGTAGATAATACCTTTCAGGATTTGTCCTTCAATCTGTTTTTTCCTACGGAGAACGGTTCCCTCACTTTCTTTGGCATCGGCGGCTTGAGTGGCGAAATCTGGGATGTGGACAAGGATTCTCTTTTCAATGCCGATACGGATGTCCGTACCACAACCGACTTTTTGACCAATATGGGGGCTCTGGGGATGACCTACACCCGCAATCTCAATGACAATTCTTATCTCCGCTTTGCTTTGGCGGCAGTGGGTAGTCAGGTAGTGGATGACGATGATACGCTCGATGTGAGTAGCCTCGATCCTAATCAAATGACTTTCACAGACGAAGAGCTTGAGGGCTTACCCTCTACTCCCTTAGATCGCGAGACTTATAATGACAGCCGCGTTTCAGCTCATCTGTTTTACAACAACAAACTCAACGATAAGCTCAATCTCCGCGTGGGAGCTATGTTTTCTCAAATCCAGTTTAGTTTTAAAGAGGACATCCTAGATTTTGATACCGGTAATTTGAGTCCTAGAGTTGCCGGGGAAGGGAGTTCTCAGCTGGTGCAAGCCTATGGGCGGCTTCGCTATCAGGCTAACAATCGCTTGACCCTCAATGCAGGCTTGCATAGTATGTATTTTGCCCTCAATGGCAGCACCTCTCTGGAGCCTCGATTTTCGGCCAACTATATCCTCTCGCCCAACGATCAGCTAGCGCTTTCCTATGGCTTGCATTCGCAGGTACTGCCCCTCGGCAATTATTTTACGACCGTAAATGGGGATTTTGTCAATCAGGACTTGGATTTGGTCAAAGCGCATCATTTGGTGTTGAGCTATGGGCATAGTTTTAGCAAGAGCTTGCGTTTTAGAGCGGAGGCTTACTATCAATCGCTATTCAATCTACCAATAGAGGCTGACCCCAATAGCTCCTATATGTTGCTCAACGAACGCGAAGGTTATGCCCGTCAGGCTTTGGTGAGTGAAGGGCGAGGACAAAACTATGGTGTCGATATCAGCGTGCAGCAAACCTTTGCCAGAGGCACTTTCATGTTGTTGACAGGCTCTCTCTTCCAATCGCAGTACATGACCAATACGCCAGATGTATGGTACAATACTCGCTTCAACGGCAATTATAGCGGTAGTTTTGCCCTTGGGCGAGAGTGGAATTTCAAAGAAGGGAAGTCTACTTTCCAAGTTTCTACCAGAGGGATTGTCAATGGGGGCTTACGTAAATTACCCTTGGACGAAGCCGCCTCAGAAGCTGCCGGATTTTTTGTGCCGATCCATGATCAAGCTTGGGAAGAGCGTGTTGGTACCTATTATCGTCTTGATTTGCGGGTGGCCTATCGTATCAACGGTAATAAAGTGTCACATCTGATCTCTCTCGACGTACAAAATGCCACCAATCGTCTCAATGCCCGTGAACCGCGCTATGTTTTTGCTACTAACAGCTTAGACGATAGTCGGACCCAAAGTGGCCTTACGCCGGTGATCAGTTATCAGCTAGATTTTTAGGGGCTGCTTCGCAGAACGCTTTAGTTTCATTTGGGAGATTTATGCCTCCCCCTAAATCCGCCTCCAAAGGGGACAGAAGCTCCGCTTTGTAAAACCATTTCCCCCTTTGGAGGCAGGGGGAGGAAAAGGATAAGCGTTCCGCGTCCCGAAAGCTTTTGGGAGTAAACCCTCAAAAACGCTCCCAAAAAGTAAAGCAAACGCAAGATTGAACCCTACTCTCTCCAAGGTGTAACATACTTTGTGAGAGAGTTTTTATATATTCGGGGCGCAATCGTGAAATCGGAAACGATCCAATTCAAATATGGACTATAAACGTATCAATAATATCGCGGGCTGGGGAACATTTCTCACCGCTTTGGTAGTATATCTACTGACTATGTCGCCAACGGCAAGTTTTTGGGATTGTGGTGAGTTTATCGCCTGTTCCAATGAGCTAGAAGTGCCTCACCCTCCGGGTGCACCCTTCTTTTTGTTGTTGGGCCGTCTGTTTGCCTTTTTTGCTGGACCAGAGAGTGTGGCCTTTATGGTCAACCTTTTGAGTGTGCTTTCGAGTGCATTTACGGTTTTGTTTACTTTCTGGATCACTACCCACCTTGGGCGTAAGATGGTGGTAGGCCGCGACGGCACCCCTAATACTAGCCAAATCATCGCCATTATTGGTGCGGGTGTGGTGGCTGGTTTAGCAAACACTTTTGCCGATTCGTTTTGGTTCAATGCCGTGGAAGCAGAGGTTTACGCGATGAGTTCCTTCTTTACTGCCGTGGTAGTATGGCTGATGTTTAAGTGGGAAGATCATGCTGATAAGCCCGGTAATGAGCGCTGGATCATTTTGATTGCCTACCTGATGGGTTTGTCTATTGGCGTTCACCTTTTGAACCTCTTGACGATTCCGGCTTTGGCTTTCATCTACTTCTTCCGCAAGTATGACTTTAGCTGGAAAGGCTTTTTCCTCACGGGAGCTGTCTCGGTTGCCATTTTAGGGGTTGTACAAACCGGTATCATTCTCTGGACATTTGACCTCGCCTGGTTATTTGAGCGTGTCTTTGCCGGTGTGATCGAAAAACGAGGCGCAGAAACAGGCATGGGATTGCCAATTGGTACGGGAGTGATCTTGTTTTTTACGCTCCTGATTGCGGCTCTCGCTTTTGGGGTCTATTACAGCCACGTCAAGCGAAAGTTGCTCCTCAATACTGCATTGCTTAGTACGGTCGTAGTTTATATCGGCTTTGCGTCTTATTTGATGATTCCGATTCGCTCCAATGCCAATCCTCCGATCGACGAAAACAATCCTGACAATACGCTTACTTTCCTCAGCTATATGAAGCGCGAGCAGTATGGTGATCGTCCCTTACTCAAGGGACCGCTTTACAATGCTCAGCCTAGAGGCCTCGATGCCAATGGTACTGAATATGTGCTTGAAGATGGCAAAGACCGTTATACTATCCTTGGTGAAAAGCGTAAGTATCGCTATGATCCTAAGGACCTTAAGCTGTTCCCGCGTATGTACGATGGGCAGCGATGGAATGACCAACGCTTTGGCGAGCATGCCTATCGCAATTATGTAAGTCGAAAAGGCCAGTCTCAATATGATGATAAACCGACCGCAGCGGAAGATTTGCAATACTTTTTCAGGTATCAGATCAACCATATGTATATCCGCTACTTCATGTGGAACTTTGTCGGTAAGGAAGGCGATATCCAAGATATGGGTTGGGAGTCTGGTCTCAACTTTAGCAAGACCAGTATGGCTCCTGATTTTTGGAAAGACCATCCTGCGAAAAACCATTACTACGCCTTGCCATTATTGCTGGGCCTCTTAGGACTTTTCTGGCATGGATTCAAAAGGGGGGATGACGCAGCCGTGATTGGATTGTTATTTTTCTTTACCGGTCTAGCGATCATTATATACCTCAATCAGTATCCAGCTCAGCCGAGGGAGCGAGATTACTCCTTTGCGGGTTCTTTCCAGACCTTTGCGATTTGGATTGGTTTGGGGGTCATCGCCCTGTATCAGTTGTTGGAGAGATTTCTCAAAGGCAATGCCGCGATCTTAGCAGTTGTGCTGGGATTGATCCCGCCGATCATCATGGGGGTAGAAAACTGGGATGATCACTCCCGCTCTGGCCGTTATGTTGCACCAGACTCAGCTTATAATTTGCTCAATAGCTGTGCGCCTAATGCAGTCCTCTTCACCAATGGTGATAATGATACCTTCCCATTGTGGTACCTGCAGGAGGTCGAAGGGGTGCGAACAGATGTGCGCGTACTTTGTCTCAGCTATGTAAATACTGATTGGTATATCGATCAGATGTATCAGCAGGTAAATGAGTCAGCTCCGCTGCCCCTTAACTTGAAGAAAAACGACTACGTAGGCCAAGCCCGCCAATCACGTAGCATGAAGGCGCAAAAAGAAGTGGACTTTAGCTTGCCGGCCAATGCACAGAGCCTGTTACAAAAAGGAATCATCGACGAAGATGAAGTGCCTTTTGTCCAGAGCCAGATGAGCTGGAAAGTGCCTACTCGTGGAGGTGGCAATAACCGTTATCTCGAGTTGAAAGACGTATTACTGCTCAACTTGCTCGAAAACGTGGCCAAGCAAGGCTGGGAGCGTCCTGTATACTTTGCCAATACCGTTACTCCTAGTAGCTACATTGGCCTAGCTCCTTATCTAAGATTAGAAGGATTGGCCTATCGTATCTTACCGGTCAAGAAGCCGAGCTCTAAGGATCTTTATGATCCATTTGAGGGTTCGCTTGATCTCGATAAGATGTTTACCAATATGACAACGAAGTTCCGCTACCGTAATCTCTCCAATCCTGATGTGTATTATGATGAGAACATCGTTCGTATGTTGAGCAATTATCACAATACCTTCCACCGTCTTGCCAATGGTTATCTCAAAGGCATGGAAGGCGCGACTTCTGCGAGCAACCGACTCAAAAGCCAGCTTGCGGCTGATCCGAGCAAAGCAGATAGTTTGCAGTCTTTGATTAGCTTCAACGACCAACTCGCCGCTGAATACAAGGCAAAAGCGACCGAAGTAATGGAGTTTACAGAGGCAAACATCCCATATTATGTTGCAGAGCCTGATCCATATATTATCGCTCGTGGCGGTATGATGTGGGACCGTATCGGTAACAAAGAGAAGGCAAACGAATACTTTGATTTTGCCAAAGGACGGAGCTTAGAAACTTTGAAGTACTATGGAAAAA
>JBCAWW010000218.1:0-7935 GCA_038534415.1 Bacteroidota bacterium
TGATTGAGCATTTTCAAGTGATGGTTGAAGCTTACTTTCTCAAACAGACTAATCCAGAAGTTGCAAACAGTCCAAACGCGCAGATTCTTGCTAAAGCATTATCCTCTTCTACTTTGGGTATGGTTTCGACTTGGCTGGAATTGGGGATGAATCTCCCACAAAGTCAAATGGTATCCTATAGTGTCGCTAGTTGCGAACACTATCTGGGTCAAATTGATATTTGAAAAGAAATATTTCTCCTCCCATTTTCGCTTTGTTCCAACTGTCTCCTTTGGAATAAGGGACGATTTTACCCAATTAAGCGTTCGGCAAGGCCGGCAAATGAAAACTAGGAGACTGTATCTCAATAGCTAAAGCCTAGTCTATCCAATGCATATTGTGTCTCTGGGGCCGACATAAACAGATTCCAAATTAAGCCAGTGCGGTGGTTTTCGATCATACAGATGATAGGTCCCTGGTCGATGGCTAAATAGGAATCCGCTACCCAGCCTTCGGTGAGATTAAAGGCATCATAGAAGCCATAAGGTCCCCAAAGTTTGTCACCCAGCACATAGTAAAAGTGCTTGAGTGCGTCCATAGATTCGTTCGGCGTATAAGGCATAGACGAAAGGGCGGCAGTAGGCGTAATCACCCCTCGATCATTGTCAGGGGCATGGGCAGAATAGCCACTATTGCCATCACTGGCTGTCAAACCCCAACAATCGGCGCTATAGCCAACATAGTTTTGAGGGTTATCGATACAATATTGGTAGTTGATCAGGCTATGATTGACCACCTGCTGCTGATAGTCAGCATATTGATCTGTAAGGCCAAAGGGGTTGATCCCGAGATAGGTATAATGCTCAAAAAACAATGGGCCGCCTAGGGCGGGTCCAAGCGGGAGTTGGGTATTATAGTAAGTGTTGCCGTTGGCCATGCCACCGTTGCGCGCCCAGCCTTGATGATAGACCAAAGAATCGATGCCGTGCGTAGGCGAAGCGGCTGCCATGAGATAGGTAATCAAAGCCTCATTATAGCCAGAAACCTTCATGTTCATGATCCAGCCCTTGTCGGCAGACCAATGCCAATAAAGCGCATTTTGTCCTCGCGTATACCAATCCCATTCGATCCCCTCCCAGAGGGTGTTGATTTCTGTAATAAGGGCGGCTTCTGCAGGGACCTGATCATTGAGATATTGGCGAGCGCAGAGCAAGCCCATGGCCATGAAGGAAGTTTCGACCAAATCACCACCATTGTCATTGGGGCTAAAAGCAATCACATCCCCACTGGTACCACTCAGCCAGTGTGACCAAGCTCCATGAAAACGATCGGCCTGCCCAAGAAATGAAACCATCGTTTGCAGACGCGCCACCCCATCGGTTCGACTGATAAAGCCTCGCTCTATCCCTACCAAAATCGCCATCACCCCAAAACCTGAACCGCCAGAGGTAACGAGATCGCCAGAAGTATTGCGCTCTCTAGACAAACCGCTGACAGGGTGTCCAAAATCCCAAAAGTACTTAAAGGTCTGCTCCTGTACCTTGGTAAGTAGCTCATCATCGGAGAGCTGTGGAAACTTAGGGCTCAGATCGATTGCGGTATAAAAATCTTTGTCAAAACCTTCAAAGGGATTGTTTTGAGTAGAGAGTAGCTCCGTACTGATGCGGAAACTGTAGCGTTCGATATGCTCAGCAGCACTGGTATTTTTGATAGAGAAGTATTTGTTTTCACTATCGAGGGCTTGGACCTCTAGGTTCAAGGTACTGTTGCCTTTTCTGACACTAATCTTGCTGCCGAGCTCGCTCGGGTCTATCGCCTGAGAAAATCGCGCTTTGATCTCAAAATTTAGTGGGACCTCAAGCAGACGCCCCGCTGTATCCATATTGACATTATTGATACTAATCTCTTCTAATAATAGCGGCAGCTGCAAAGTTTTGAAGGGAAAGCTCGCCCCAGGAAAAGTCTCTCCATTGGGCGTTTTGATCTCAGATCCCAGCAAAAGCTTATAACTCGTATCTGGATTTAAAGGCTGCTCTGGACGGGCAGAGATTGTTTTGTCGTTATCTAAAAAGGAAAAACTTAGCCCCAAGGGATTGCTGTCTTCATCCTCTAAAGTCATCTGTCCTTGTGCGACTTCGGTATCCAAGGCCAAGGCAAAACGAACGACAAGCGGTTGGTCCAAGGAAGCCTCTTCTACGAGTTGGTCGCTGATCAAAGTAGTGGTACCGATCTTGGCAGAAACCAATTGTAAAATATCAGGTGCTGGAGGTTCAGGTGGTGTTTCTTTGCAAGAAAACAGACAAAGGAGGACAGCACTAAATAGGAAGGCCAAGCGTTTGCGGAGCATAATTGATAGGAGATAAAGCATGAAAAAAGGCAGATAAAGAGTATCAGTAAGGTACTCCTTATCTACCTATTTATTTTATTTAAGGCTTTTCAGCATTGTAAAGTTCTAAGGCATCAGCCTCGGAATATGCGGCTTCAAAGAAACGCACATCATCCATGGCCCCTTTGAAGTGATTTGCGTCCACTTTGTTATAATCTCCCCAAGAGGTATTGCTCCAATGGGTGGTCGTACGATCGTGATTAAAGCCTAAAGCCAAGTCCTTACCGATTACATCTGAGCCTGAGCCACTATCATCAAAAGTAAGTCCAGTAATATTGGCCAAGTCTCCTACTGCATTGAGGTTATCGGTTTCGATCCGCTCCCCATTAAGGTAGATCGAACGCTTATTGGTAGCGCCATCATAGGTGATGACCATATGCGCCCATTTTTGATCAAAAATATTGGGGAGACCACCAGAACTTGAAAGATCCGCTTCAAACTCAATGGCTTCCCAGCCTCCATTGTTGGCATCATTACCATCGGCATTGATAAAAAAGTCATTGGCAATTGTGGTATTATTATCTTTTTGGTAGCGACCGGTAAACTTCATGGAAGTCATATTGCCAGGGATTTCGACAAAAAAGCCGTACAAATCACCAATGCCCATCACAAAATGTCCTCCGACATGATCGGTCGGGTCTACTTTGAGCCAATAGCTCAAGGTCCAGTTTTCGGTGAGGAGTTGGTCTCCATTGGATACTTCAATGATACTGAGGTCTCCATCAAACTCGGCAGCAGAGCTCACATTCCCAAAGCGATCTAAGCCATACTCAATATCAGTCTCAGTTCCTTCATAAGTTCCTACGCTCGAATTGGCATCCCCATCTAGCTTAAAATATGCCATTTGTGAGGCTGCCTGCGGAGGATTCACTTCTGCGCGGCCCGCCGCCGTAAAGGTGCGAGTAGTCTGACTAAGCATGCCACCGTCTTGAGCCACAATGTCACCACTTAAGGTCAATATATGAACCGTTCCGCGCTTAAACTCCTCAGAACTAGTAATGCTTAGCGTAGAGCCGGACACTGTAACCGTAATTCCTAGATTATCCGTACCGTCATTTAAAATGATAGCAGGGCCTAGCGAGATATTAGCGTCTAAGGCTTTGTTAAACTCTACCGTAATAACGGCATCGAGCGGTACATCACTAGCAGCAGTAGCAGCATTGAGGTCTTTGCTGAGAGGATCTCCCGTTTTGAGGTCTGTCCCGTTTGCTTCTATCGCCAAAACCGTCAAGGCCTCAGGGACTTCTTCTTTACAAGCGGAAAATAAAAGCAGACTGATCGTCAGCAGATAGATAAGATTGAGATTGTTTTTTTTCATGATTTCGATATAGTAGGTCTTGATTATAATCGATTAAGCGTTCTCCGAAGGAGTACTACCAGCCCGGATTTTGAGTCAAAGTGCCTTCTGACAAATCAATTTCGCTTTGGGGTATCGGAAATAATTCGTGCTTGCCAGCGACAAAACCTAGAGGGCCTAAGACATCTGCAGCCTGCCCAGTACGTACCAAATCAAAGAAGCGATGCTGCTCCAAGGCTAACTCAAAACGCCGCTCATCCCAAATCAGTTGCCGAAGGGCGGCTTGATTCGTTTCGCTTATATCTGGCAGTATATTAGGATTTCCCCCTCTGGCTCGTTCTCGAACCTGATTGAGATAAGCTAAGGCTTCATTCGTTTTGCCATTTTCATTGAGAGCCTCAGCCGCCATGAGCAACACATCTGCATAGCGTAGCATTCTCACATTATGGTCCCATGAGGCCAAAGGCGTGGTGCCTGGGGTCCAGGCTTTTTGATTATAGCACTCTAGTTCTTTGATCGTATTTGTACCTTCAAAGTAGGTCGTATCGGGCGTAGTTGGATCTCCTAGGAGAACGCTTCCCCCCAAAGCTTCGCCCAAGAAGGCAATAGTTGCGTCCATGCGCGGATCGTCATTTTCAAATGCTTGGATCAGATCATAGCTAGGCCGATTAAAGCCCCAGCCTCTATCAGGTGTGCCCCGGATACCCTGGGTATTGCCATACTGGTTTCCACCTTGGGCAAAGCCATCATCTGTTGCTCCCACTTCAAAAATAGAACCGGGGCCAAACTCTCCTGCCTTGGCCAAAGCATTGCCAAAATCAGGATCTAAACTATACTCACCAGAGTTGATGACCTCTAAGGCAAACTTTTCGGCATTGGCAAAATCCTCCCGAAACAAATACACCTTGGCCAATAAGCCTTTAGCAGCTCCGCGCGTCGCGCGGCCGAGCTCCTCAATAGGATAATCGCTTCTTTCAGGAAGGTTTTCGGCAGCATATAATAGATCTTCTAAAACAAGGTCGTACACCTCACTCGCTGGGCTACGCGCTACTTTTCTTTCGGGATTGACCGTCAGGATCAAGGGCACATCTCCATATACTCGCACCAATTGAAAGTAAGTCAAGGCGCGTAAAAAGCGGGCCTCTCCTATCAGTTGCGCCTTGCTCAACTCACTCATTTCAGCAATCTCCGGTGTCCGATTGATCACGAGATTGGCTCTTTTGATCCCGACATAAAGTTGGGAGTACCACCCACTGACGGAAGCGGCATCAGGCGTAAAGCTAAAATCATCAAAAGCAAGAATCTGAATCCCATCCGTAGGATTGCTCCCTTTAGCGGCATCGTCAGACATAATATCAACAATGGGAAAGCCACCATGATACCGCCACTCACGCAGGACATTGTAAATAGCATTGGTGGCAAGTCGAGCATCGGACTCAGATTGCATAAAATTGGTTTCCTCTAGCTCGGCAAATAGGCCGATCTCTAGAAAATCATCCTGACAGCCTGCAAAACTCATAAAAAGCGTCAGCAGCAGCACATTTGCCAGCGGATATAGGGTAGATTTTTTCATGATGCCTTAGAGAGAAATGTTTAAGCCAATAGTATAAACTGAGGTGATCGGATAAGTTCCAAGATCAATGCCCGAGGAAAGCACATTTTGACTAGCTAACTCTGGGCTATAACCAGAAAAACGGCTAAGCGTGTACAAATTGGTACCGCGCAAAAAGAGGCGCACATCCTGCATCCCTAATCTTTTGACCAGTGAGTCAGAGAAATCATAACTCAAGCTAAGGCTGCGCAAACGCAAAAAAGAGCCATCTTCAATAAACCAGTCAGAAGGACTATAATTGGTCCCGCCCGTAGTAAGGCGCGGCTGGGTGTTGGTACTTCCCTCCCCGGTCCATCGATCACGGATATAGCCCTCATAATTGTACAACTCTGGCCTCACCGCTCTTTTTCCATTGTAAATTTCATTGCCTTGTTGGCCTTGGATATCGGCATCAAGCGTAAATCCTTTATACCCTAAGGAAAAATTAAGGCCGAAAAGATAATCGGGGATATAAGAACCCAAGATCGTCCGATCATCGGTATTGATGATCCCATCGCCATTGATATCTTCGTACCGTAGATCCCCCACTCTCTGGCCCGAAAGGCTCGGCAACTGCTCCAATTCCTCCTCATTTTGAAATACTCCCGCCACCTTAAAACCATAAAATGAACCAACCGGTATTCCTGTTTCGGTTCGTGTCACCAATTGCCCATTGCCCAAGCTTCCGTCTTGGATAAACTCATCCGCAGCCCCAATGTCTAGGGTTTCGTTTCTGAGCCGAGAACCGAGCAAACTAATGCTGTACACAAAATCCCCTCTTTGCTCCTTCCAATTGACAAAAAACTCTAGGCCCACATTGCGTATATCTGCCGCATTAAATACCACCCGACGAAACGGACCGTTCCCAAAATGGGCCGGCAACAACAAAGGCACCAAAACCTTATTGGTCCGCTTGTTGAAATAATCAATCTCCCCTGTCAGCTTATTGTCAAAAAAGCCAAACTCTAGCCCCACGTCAAACGTCTCGGTGTCCTCCCACTGTAGGTCGGGATTACCCGCATCTGCTAGCGTAGCACCCGGAAACAACGATTCATCTCGTCCAAAAACCGCCTCTAAACTATTGCCATTGACGCGCGCAAAACGGGAGCGAAAAGGAATCTGATCATTGCCATTGATCCCCCAACTCGCTCGTAGCTTTAGATTGCTCAAAGCACTTATATCTTGCAAAAAGTCTTCTTCTGAAATCCGCCAACCAAGGGCCAAAGCAGGAAAATTGCCATAACGATTATCTGGTCCAAACTTTGAAGAACCGTCCCTCCTAAAGGTCGCTGTAAACAGGTAGCGATTTTTGAGCACATAGTTAAAACGAAAGAGGTAGGACACATAAGCGAAGCTTTCCAGATTATTAAAAGCGTCTATCGTAGTCCCGTCGCCCGCATCCAAATAGTAAAACTCAGGCCTTTCTCTCAATAGATTTTCAATGGTTCCAGTCAGACCTTCACGCTTAGTACTTTGAGCCGTATAGCCTGCTAGCACCTCAAAGCGGTGGTTTGCGAGCTCTTTGTTATAGCGAAGTATATTTTCAAAAATCCAAGTAGCTTCATCTCTAGCGGTCTTGGAGAGATCGCTGGTTTCGTTTTGCTGGGTGGGAGAGACAAAAAACACCGGACTAAAAAAGGTGCTTTTGGTATAAGCCAAATCGGCCTGATAGCTCGTCCGAAAAGTAAAATCTTTCAAAAACTTTACCTCAGCATACAAATTAGCGATTGCCCGTAGGCGACGGTTAAAGTTTTCACCATAATTGAGGGCAGCTATTGGATTGCCACTCCCCATTACCTCCAAAAAATTGCCCTCATCGTCTAAGGGCGCATTGGTTGGCCATGCTCGATAGGCGCTCGCCACTACATTGGGGCCAAATTCTTTTCTCTCCTGTGAGAAGGTCAAATCGTTGCCAAGGGTCAAAAAGGAAGTTGCTTTGAAGCTATTGTTGAGTTTTAGGGTGATCCGCTCATACGCGGAACGCTCAATCACCCCTTTTTGCTTATAATAGCTTCCCCCCAGATAATAGGTGTGCCGGCCTTCTGCTCCAGAAGTTGAAAGCTCATATTGCTGGATGGGCGCATTATCCTGAAAGATCAAATCTTGCCAATCCGTATTGGGCAAGAGATCAATATTGTTGTAGGTCGCAGGTGCAATTTCATTGACCACCTCGGCAAACTCTCGGCCATTGAGTAAGTCTATTTTATTGGCGACAGACTCTAAACTATGTGAGATACGAAACTGTACCCTTGGTTTTCCTGCCTGTCCTCTTTTCGTACTGATGATGATCACTCCATTGGCCCCACGAGTCCCATATATCGCTGTCGCAGAAGCATCTTTGAGCACTTCTATCGACTCAATGTCCCCACTATTGAGAAAACTAATATCATCTAGTATCACCCCGTCCACGACAAAGACAGGACCTACGCCTCCCAACAGGGTGGCGATTCCCCTGATACGCACGATCGGGCTTTCCCCCGGATTACCAGAAGCACTACTGATTTGTACCCCAGGTACTTTGCCTTGCAAGGCTTGCAGTGGATTTGAGGCGGGATTTTTCACCAGATCATCTCCTCGCACTGAGTAAACGGATCCAGTCAAATCACTCTTTCTCATCCGTCCATAACCGACCACCACTACATCATCTAGACTTTGCGGGTCTGGCTCCAGACGGATAATTAA
>JBCAWW010000219.1:0-7905 GCA_038534415.1 Bacteroidota bacterium
TGACACTATCATGACTAATCATTGACTGACCCATGATATGGGCCAAGATAAAGAGGAAGGATAAGAGATGAATTAGCCTAAGCATTGCTCAATTAACTTTTCTCAAGTTTATAATACAAGTCGCCCTCTCGGCACCTGGAACCGGAGGGCGAATAGGCACAAAGCAGTGGTTTTGCCTAGTGTTTGATCACCAAGGTGCGAGACCAACTTTGCCTTGGCGTTTGTATTCTTAGGAAATACGAACCCGCAGCAAGTTGTGTCAACTGCATATCTTCTACATTTCGACCGGGAGGCAGTTGTCGGCTTTCTTGCCAGACAATCTGACCGAGGTGGTTAAGTAGGAGCATTCTTACCTTAGTCGATTCCTTAAGATAATAACTGATTTTGAAATTTCCGTTGTTAGGGTTAGGATAAATCCCTAATTGTATGGCGGAGATTTCTCCGATTTTTACGGAGACCAAATCGCTTTGCTTGATTTCACCATTATAGCTGATGAGACTTATGCGGTACCATATTTGGCTTACGGCTATTCGCCGAACGCTAGTATCCGTATACTGATAGGGGACCAATGAGGCATCAGGGCTTTGGGCCGCTAATTCCGCGATATTATGGAAATTTTGCCCATCCTGGGAACGCTCTACCACCAAGATTCCTTCCTCCATTTCAAGATTTGCCAACCAATCTAGTCTCACTTCATTTTCTTGCCACTCGGCACTGAAGTTTCTCAATTCTAGCGGCAAAACTGAGATGTCTAGTGGTTGATGAAAGCCCTTGGTCAATATGATGGATGCCATAGTAGCTGTACCGACGATGGGTTCACCGAAGGTGTACAAATAAACATTGGGGCCGATTGTACCCTCTCCACCACCATTAGAAAAGACCTTGCGCTCTAGGGTTTGGGCCTTAGGTGTTAAGCAAATGCCCATCAAACAAAAGCAACTCAACAAGATTTTTATGTTGCGCATAGTATTAGTCTTTTTGCTGCTTTAGGGCTTCAACTTCTGCCTGCAATGCTTCAATTTGCGTTTGTTGTTCTTGGATAGCATTGACCAAGACAGGTACAAGCTCTGCATAGTTTACGCCCATAGGAGCTTCTGAAACATCTTTGTCTGGTGAACCATTTACCACCTCAGGCATAACTTCAAAAAGCTGCTGAGCCGAAAAGCCAATTTTAGCAGGACCGCTTGGATTTGCTTCCCAATGATAGCGTATGGATTGTAATTGTAAGAGTTCGGCAAGGCCGTAATCTAAAGGCTCAATCTCCGTCTTGAGGCGAATATCAGAAGTCTGAATAAAGCCATTAGCGGCCCAAACGATAGACCAACGGTTGAGAGGCCCTCCAAGAGAGGCATTATTATCGATCTGTGGCTGTACATTGCCCCTGACGACAAGCCCTTCTGCCGGAGCCGCCGCATTGGCTCCAATAGATACCCCGCCATTGTCATGGACTCTCAGACGGGTCGTGCCGGCTACACGCACGCGTAAGGCATCTTCGCCAGCATCAGCGTCGATTTGCAAACGGTCTGAAGGATTATTGGTACCTATGCCGACCTGCTCATCAGTATCGTCTATCACAAAGACATAATCGTTGGAGCTATTGCTGCGGGAGATGACAAATTTGCTGCCACCAACAGCCCAGGTGTTGGACGAAGAGCCAATGTACCAATCTGCTCCACCTGCTGCGTCATTATTCAATCTAAACTGCCATCCCGTCGAAAGAACATCTAATTTACTTCCTGGTGCATTATTACCAATTCCCACCGAACCGCCCCCATTGACTAAATAGGCATCCCGAGTTGAATTGAAATTGAGATATAAATCGGAGCCAATGGTTTCGATTTGGTTAGCATCAAAGGCCATTCCGGCTGTCGCAGTACCCAATAATAGGGTCGCATTGGTAGGATCTAAAGCCCCTGCATTACTAACTGATCCTAAAGCAGATGAGACATTCAGCATTCCTACTGGGCTATTGTAGCCAATGGCGGTTTGTCCGTTTTTTTGCACCATAAAGCTATTAGATCGATTGGCATTGCTCGTTCCATCACCAATCATGAAAATAGGGTCTGTCGCCTGCCAGGCAGCACTGTCGCCTGTAACCACATTAAAGCGACCCAAAGCCATAGAAGCGTAGGGATAAGAATTGGTCTGATAGCCAAAGGTCGAAGAGTAGTTTCCTCTTGCTTCTGTTACCCAGCCTGTAGAGAATGCATTATACCCATAGGCATCACTCGGCCCTAATGCTATCGAAGCTTGGCCACGAGCATCAGAGTTCCAACCAATAGCAATAGCATAATCCTCCCGCGAACTGGAAGCCCCTAATCCTGTGGTACCCCCCCCAATAGATACGCCATAACGTCCACCCGTATAGCCATACATCGCGATACCTCCCTCTTCATCGGCTACTCCTTCAAAAGTGACACTCCCTCTTCCCTTAGAGCTCCCCCCAAAGGTAAAGCTGTTATTACCTGCTGCACTGCCAAAAAAGGCTACCGATCCTGAGCCATCAGCCCAGCCAAAAGAACCAAAAGCAAAGGCACCAAATCCTTTAGCTCTACTGTTTCTACCCGCAGCAAAGGAGTAATAACCTACACTATCGTAGTCCCAAAACTTATCGTAATTATATCCCCCGAAAGGATTGTTGAGAAAGCCCGCTCTAAAGGCGCCTTTGGCACCATAGTACATCATTTTGAAGCCAGAGCCACTGACCGAATCGCCGATGAGAAAGTTTGCGGTATCCGCTATATGTACCGTGGTACCGGGATTGTTGACGCCCACACCCACGCGGCCATTATTATAAAAGGCGGTGGTGGCGTTTTGGGACCAAATTGGTAAGGTGGCATTGGCTGGTACCCAATCTGTACCATTGTAGGAGAGGACTTGTCCGGCGGTTAGGCCGGTCATATCAACATTGTTGAGTTCTCCCAGCTCCATGTCAGCATAAAGAGCATAAGGCACACTTTCAAACTGACAAGTACCTAATGGCACATAGCCGGCACCAGCATCTACTTCAATATTGACTTGATGCTGGCTAGCACCCCAATCGATATTAGGGAAACTACCAGAGACTAGCGTTCCCTGCCCAAGGACGAGGTTAAAAAGACCAAAATTATCGGTAGTAACGTTATGAGTTTCTTGAAAAACATTAGCGCCTCCGCCAGTTTGAACCGTGAAACGAACGTCAACAGTAGCATTGTTCATCGGTGTGCCTGTCCCATCTCGGACTACGGATTGAAATTGGACACCCTGCGGAGCTTGGGCGCTAAGCGTACTGATTAGCAAGAGGAAAACACCAAATACTAAGCTAGATTTTTTCATGAGTGATAAGCTTTGTTTGTACCTTTAGTATCTAGTGTTGATCCACTTAGAAAATGTTACCGCTTTTGGAGAAAAAAAATAATTTGTGCTAAACGGTAACGTTTTGCCAGCCAAATGCTACTAGAGAATGAAGGCGTCTTCGCACGATTAACAAGAATGGGTTGCAGACATCAAACAAGGAGGTAAAGCCTTGGATGATCGTCTGAGAGACTTATATCTCAATCAGGCTCTCTGGGAGAAAATCTGGGGATTTGTGAGAAGTAGGGGAGGCGAGAAGGAAGATGCTGAAGATATATTTCAAGATGGTATTCGAGTATTAATCCTCAATATCAGGCAGGACAAATATAGCTTTAGCGGTAGGGTAGAGCAGTATTTGGTGGGAATTTGCCGCAATCTGTGGTTTGGTCGGTTTAGAGAAAAAGAGAAACAGGCCCTTATTCGGGAACGCCAGGCTGACTCAGAGGATGGATGGGAAGTTGATCCAGAACAAAGTCTAATCAGTGAGGAGCAAAAAGCAAAGTTGGAGGCCCTGCTGGGGCAATTGCCGGAGGCTTGTAGAGAGGTCTTGGAGTTGTGGCAGATGGGCTACTCGATGAAGGAGATTGCTGCTCAGACTGGCTATAAAAATGAGGGCGTAGCCCGTAAGAAAAAACATCAGTGTATGGCCAAATTGATGGCCTTTTTGGCGGAAAAACCCGCTTGGAAAGACTTAATTCGTTAACTCTTTTGGCAATGGCAGATACGATCGCCTCCATCGAGGCATACTTAGCAGGCAATATGACGGAGGAGGAGCATCTCGCCTTCGCCGAACGATTATCTCATGAGCCTGAACTTCAGGCAAAGCTAGCGCAGTTTAAGCAAAGCCAAGCGGTCTTGGAGCAGGCAGTGAGCATGAGACTCAAACGACAAATGCAGCAAATGCAGCGTTCGACTGTGCGTCAGGAGAAAAGCATCTCGCAAAAACAAGGCAAGCAAGTGAAGCCTTTGCGCCTACAATGGCTAAGGTGGGGGGCAGTTGCGGCCTTGGCTTGTTTGGTGCTATTGGCCGGTATCTGGTGGAGCAATCCATCCAGTTCTTACCAAGACTATTTTGAACCTTATGCCTTAGCTTCTGGCCTCAGAGGGGAAGCAAATGCTCAAGCTGCTTGGCAAGCTGCTTATCAACAAAAAGATTATGAGCAAGCTAGGGCCCTACTCGCCGAAATTGCCCATGACGAAACAGCTTGGGTGGAGGCGCAATTGTATTTAGGAAATATCGCCCTTGCGCAGCAAGATCCAGCGGCGGCTATCGCCCCTCTCAATGCGGTGATCGAAGTACAGTCGGTCAGATTCCAATCTAGTGCAGAATGGTATTTGCTTCTTGCCTATTGGGGAAAGGGAGATAAGCGTTCTGCGAAGCAGCTCTCCCAAAAAATCGCCTCAAATCCACAACACCCCTATCATGACAAAGTGATGCAGCTACAGAAATATCTAGCACAATAAGGGTAGCGATTGGCCGCTAGAAGCCCTTTAGGATTGCCAAGGCAATGAATCCAATGCCTAAGACAGAATAAAAAATCCTAGCCCCATTGCGGCCAAAAGTCTTGACAAAAAACTGTGCTTTGCGATGCTCAAAAAAGAAATCCCAGTTGAGGGCGCTGGCGATGATGGTGAAGCTGCCAAAAGCAACTAAGAGGAGGCCTACAAATAAATCTTCGTTCATGATTGTATATCTTATGGCTTGGAGTGAAGGTTAAATCCCGCGCTTCCAAATCAATTCTGGAGTGGGACTATCCTTTTCTAAAATTCCTGCAACTTTGAGGTGATATTTGACGCTGTTCATCATCTTATCGCTGACCCAGCCATGGATCGCCCATTCGGTACTGTGGTACCAGCGCTCGACATCAGACAGCTTTTGTTCATAACGTTGACTCACCATTTCGATGGCTTTGGGGTCTTGCATAAACTGATCGGAACTATCGTGGATGGTACGGAGCATACGGATGATGCTATCTGGCTCGCGCGCGAGAATGTCGTCTGTGGCCGCAATCACGAAACAGGGCCATGGAGTGATAAACTCTCCGACACGCCGTAAAATACCTTTGTCTACATAGGGTTTGGTGGTATACTTTTCCCAATAAAAGACATCTGTTTCGAGAGCGGTCAATGATTCGAGCGCGCCATCGAGGTTTTTGATGACTGTAAACTGAGATTCTTCGAGTTGATGTCCTTTAGAGTTGGCGTCGACTATGGCCATAAGGTGTGAACCCGAGCCAAAGCGACTAATGGCATACTTTCGATCAAATATAGATTGGTGATAGCGCAAGTCGTTTTTGACGCCAGTATGAATACCCCAAATCAGCGGAGTACGCACATATTCACTAATGATTTTGCTGGGATTGCCTCGGAAGATGTCGGTGATAATGCCTTCGGTCAATAAGATGCAGGCGTCGATTTCTCCTTCGCGCAAGGCCTTGGTCATTTGCCCTGTGCCACCAGGACAATTTACCCATTCGATATTAACGCCCCGGCTTTGAAAAGCTTTTTGCTCGATAGCAAGATGAACAGGGAGATTGAAGTGCTCGGGTACGCCGCCGAGGCGTATGCTGATTTCGGTCATTTTACGAGTAGCTAATAGCCTGATTTCTTAGCCTCGAGGGAAGTAAAGCCAGAAAAAATTAAGGCTAAAAATTACTTCATCTCCCTTAAACAAAAAAACGCTGGTAGATTTAAGTCCTATCTACCAGCGTATAATATCGGTTTTTAGCGTTCCGCGACTAGCGGCTAATCACAAAACGATTCATCAATCTTGCGCCGTCTACAAATACGCCATAAGCGTATGTGCCAGCTGCAAGTCCTTGAATGTCAATCACTTCTTGATAAGCGCCAGCGGGCATATTGCCTTTCTTGACTTGCTGGATCACCTTGCCATCGATTGAGTAGATCACGATTTCTACAGGAGAAGTTTCTGCAATGTCAAAGTTGATGCTTACTTGCTCGCTCGCAGGATTAGGATAAGCTGGGTGTAAGGTGAGGTTGTTCCAAACAGCTTTAGGATCTTCGATATCAGTTACAAAAAACTCAACCATAACCCCAATTACGTTGTCAATGTCTGATCCCCAACCGCTCATGTCAGTGTAGGTATGCCAGCTATTGTCTCCCCATTTTTCCCAAGCACTTTCGTTTGACCCACAATCAACAGGATCATTGGTAGTGGTAAACAGACCCGCTGTATCGTTAGCAGCGTAAAGGCTTGAAAAGTCAATTGAAGCGAAGAAAGAGGGATCGACGATATCCACCGGACTAGCAAAGGTGAAAATAGTAGGTCGGATAAGGGAATCGGGCATGACTACTGCGCTGGTTTTTACTATGGCACTGGTTCCCAAAAGGGCGTCTGGCGCTCCAGTACTACCATCAACGCTATAAACCTTGGCTGTGATGTCTCCGTCACCAACCGCAGTTGCACCCGCAAAAAAGCCCCAGATTTCTTGCACATTAAATCCAGCAGAACCACTGAAATCAAATCTTTGGGCTTTTTCTAGATCGCTAAAGTTATTGGTGCCGGCTAAGAAGCCCCAACCATTGTTGACTGAAAATGCAACTACAGTCTGGCCACAAGCTTGGCTGAGGGAAGGAGGTAGCAGGGTGTCAAATTCTAAGCGAGGACTGCTCAAAGTTGGCGTTTGGATGCGAACCTCTATGCTCGGTACTGGATTAAACTGGCGATTCTGAGCGCTGAGTGAGAGGCTAAAGCCAATCACAAGAAGGAGTAAAATAACTTTTTTCATATAAGTTTTTGGTTTGGAAAATTGAGACGAAGTCTCCCCTCATGTTAGATGGAAGTACAACGAACGAATCGCTTGAGTAGTTTCCTTTAATTTTTTATTTGTTTGGCAGGTACGCCTACATACACGCCAGTCGCTTGCAAATGGTTGGTTACCACGGCGCCAGCTCCGATGGTGATATGTGGACTTATTTTTCTGCCGGGCAGAACGTTTACCCCCGATCCCAAAAAGCAGCTTTGCCCAATCTTGACAGCTCCGCTGATATTGGTCCCTGGAGAAAGGGTGCAAAAGTCTCCAATTTGAGCTTCATGTCCAATACTTGTGTTGAGATTTATTATGCAATGCTTGCCAATTTCTATATTGACAGTGGTTTGTACGCCCGCACAAATGATGCTGCCCGCTCCAATTTGAACACTTGCTGCACTTTGAAATGCGGGATGAATTAGGCTAGCGGCCTGAAAACCAGCCGCTTCAAATTTGTTGCTTAACTCCTTTCGGATTTTTGGCCCTCCAATTGCAATAATAAACTGATGTTCTCTCCCCAAAGTCTGGATGACTTGCGTGTCATCCCCGAGATAGGGAAACTCGCTCGACCAATCAGGCGCATCGGGTGCAACCAAACCTTTTAGATCCCATTGGGACTGCTGCTGATTGATTTGCTTGAGCAACCAAAGACACTCGCGGGCAAAGCCCCCGCTACCGATCATGATCAAGGGTTTCATGGCCCATTAAAGTGCAATAAATCAGGCAATTGCAAAAATATTTATTAAATGCTGTCTGAATCTAATAAATGCCTCTAATTTGCTTTGTTTATCCAAAGTCCATC
>JBCAWW010000220.1:0-7896 GCA_038534415.1 Bacteroidota bacterium
ATCCTTCGTGAATAGCTTAGTTTTTTCACCCGATGGTAAACAAATTATTTCAGGTGGTAGCTACGGCGAATTATACCTTTGGGTGAAAAAACTAAGCTATTCACGAAGGATTCATGCCCCACAAAAGAGCGGATTTGTTGCCCACTTTCTATATCCCAAAGTAGTACCTCACTTCTCTCGCTGCCAGAAAGAATCCGTTTTGCATCTGGGGAAAAACAGAGAGCTGTAAGCTTAGCGCTGTGTCCGGTGAAGGTTTGGAGCTGTTGGCCAGCTTCAATGTCCCAAAGGATGATTTTTTTATCCTTCCCGCCTGAGATGATTTGTTTGCCATCAGGGGAAAAAGCGATTGCACTGACCTCTCCACTGTGTCCTTCAAAAACGCGTAATATTTCTCCACTTTTTAAGTCTAAAAGTATCTCCTTTCCCTTATGGCCAGGCTTCCCCGCTTGATCACCAATTACTACTTGCGTACCATCAGGAGAAATGGCAAATGCATTGATATGGATTTCTGTTTTTAACTTCCTTTGGAAGCTTTGATCTTGAAACAGACTGAGATCATGAAAAGCCGAGACGGTTTCTTGGTTTGGGTCAGCATGGTAGGCAGCATAAGCGAGATTGAGGGCTTGAGTAGGATAGCCTTCAGTCAAGCTTTGGCGAGCTTTGGCGGCCCAAGCAATTGCCTTGGCGATAGTTGCTTGCCGGATTGCATCTTGTTCTGCCTTCTCTGCCCTTTCTGTTTCTTCTTCTGCTTTTACTTTGGCCTTTTCAGCATTTTGCCAGAGGTAGCCAAATACAAGCGCGAGAGTGATAGCAACTATCCCCAAGAATCCTTTTAAGTAGTTTGCTCTTATTCTTTTTTTTATTAATGCGCTTCGCCCATCCTCAATAAACCTGGCAATTTCAGCATCAATATTGACCTGTTCCAGATAAGGACTAATATAATCTATATCATCTTGCGTCAATTTAGCACCACGAAGTTCAAAAGCTTCATGTCGTTCGCGGATATATTTCTCTACCTTACGGCGAGTACGGGCTTCGACCGAGGCTTTGTCGAAGACTTGGCGGGCGATGGTGTCGTGGGAGAGCTCGTATTGCATGGCTGAAGGTATGCTAGAAGGATTAGGGGGTTTTGGTTGAGGTGAAAAATACTTTAGCTTGACCTTAAGGTGATTCAGATTTAGGCCAACCTATCTCGCAAAAAATTTCGGATACTTTTCTTGGTAAAAAAGTCTTCATTGCCGTTGGTTTTTTGGTCATGGATTTCTTGGGCCACATTGTTGATACTAGTATCCGTCAATTGGAATGCTGTACGAATAAAATCACCTAGAATCTGTGCATCGCAGAGGTTGGCTTGTCCCCCGATTTTAAGATCGTCAACGATAATACTGGCTGCTGCTTTGATTTTTTCTTTAGTTATCATTTTTATGGGATTAGTGTGTTAATGTTTCATTAAAATGGGGCTGGTGTATTGCTTGATTTTTCCGTTGTCAAACAAAGCCAATATCCGGGAGGTATGCAGGTTCAGACCTTTGATGATTTCTAGTTGATAGCGGTTTTGCTGCTCTCCCTCTATCAGTTGTAAGAGGTAGCTAGTTTCAAAGTCCCAGATTAGGATGTCTCCCCTGATGGTTCCGCCAAGGAGGTAATTGTTTGCCCGATCGTATTGCAAGCAAGAGATCGTATGTGAAGACGGATTGTCGTAGCTCAGAAGCTTATTGCCCTTTAAGTCGAAGACCGCCACTTCAGATCCTAAGGATGCGACTAAGCGTTCTCCGGAGGAATGAAAAAAGACTTGATTGATCTCCTCCTCATTGTTGGGTAGCAAATTGATGGCACTATCGCTAAGGGCGTCATAAAGCCATAAGGGGCCTTCACTATCTCCTAATACCACCTTTTTGCCATCGGCTGACATGCTAAGGTCATAGATATCCCAATCTGACTCAAAACGGTGGATTATCGTTGCTGTTTGGGTATCCCAAGTCGTGAGAATCCCGTCCTCATTATAGGCAAGCAAACGCTTGGCATTAGGATTATAATCCATTAGACTGATGGGGCCTTCGGTGCCACTTAGATGCTTGATGACGATCTTTTTGTCAAGCTCCCAAATCATGATGTCGTCAGCTTCATTGGTATGGAGCAGATGCTTGCCAAGAGGGGGGATGGCAAGGCTTGATATACTGCTTTCGAAGCTCGCCGATTGCCAGACTGGCTCCTGGGGCAAGCTTTCAGCCTCGAAATCCCAAATAGCTATTTCGTTTTGGTTTCCTTCAATTAGTTGATGGGTTATGGGGTTGAAGAGGCTGCTATTTGCTTGAGATTGTCTGACTAGCTGGGGGAGCATTTGGTCAAGATTCCAGACTTGGAGTTTTGATCCTCCGCTCAGGGCCCAATGATTATCGTTAGAAAAAGAGACTGAGTGGATGGCATCTTTTTGCCCTGCGAGGGTATAAAGCAATTTTTGGGAAGAGAGATCCCAGATAAGGGCTTTGCCATTTGCTAGGCCTGAAAGCAGGTACTTGCTATCTGAAGAAGCATTTATACTTTCGGGAATCTCAGCCGTTAAGGGAAAGCTTGCAATGACTGTATCTTCTGCAAGGTCCCATTGAGTGATCGGATCATTATGACCGACGGTATAGTAGGACTTCCCATCAGGATGGAAACAGGCACTCAAAATAATGGTATTGATCGGTTGACGAATTTGGGCAGGATTGTCGGTTTGCCATTCCCATAGACTGAGCATGCCCTTGGTGCCACTGCTCAATAGCATGCTACCATCGGGAGAAAGCGCTATGTTTTTGATGGAGGCGGGATGGTGTTCGCTTTCTTTGACGAGACTAAAGTCTTCAAGCCGCCAGACCTTTAGATGCCCCTTTAGGTTGGCACTGAGCACGAATTGATCGTCAAGGGAAAATACCGCTTGACTGAGGGGCGCCCCATGGTCCGGAAATTTGTGAATCAATGCAAGCTCCTTAGTATCATAGAGGTAGATGTGCTTATCCTTACAAGCCATAGCGAGCATCTTGCCATTGTTGGATAAGGCAAGGTCTATGATGGCTGCAGGATGGGAGATACTATCTATAATCGTGCTATCTGCGGCATTTTGTTTGATCAATAGCCCATTGAAATCACCACTAAAAATAAATTGATTGTCAATAGAGAATATGGCCGCTGAGAGTTTATCCTGGTGTGCATTAAAGGAATGTTGATACAGCAGATGTTTGCTGTTCAAGATCTCTCGGCAAGTTTTGATGGCAAGCCGATCCTGCATTTCACTCAATGCACAAGCTTCTTGGGCAAAGCGGAAGGCTTGGGTAGCATCAAAACTACGGTACTCCAATGCCATTGCGGTCTTTTCGGCAATTTCTTTTTGCAGCCTTACTTGCTTGTTTTGATAGAAGGCATAGGCCAAGGCGATGCTCAATACCAGGATGATCCCACTAGTGATAAGCCTCCGGCGACGCCGAGCTAAATAAAGTGCTCTTTGCCCTTTTTGTAAATAAGCTTGCGTCTCGCTTGTGATATTTACCTGATTCCAATAGGGACGAATGTAGTCTAGATCATCCTCTGTGAGTTTGGCCTGTCGTTCATACCTCTCCTTGATAAATTTTTCCACCTTACGGCGTGTCCGAGCTTCCACCGAGGCTTTGTCAAAAACCTGGCGGGCGATCGTGTCGTGAGCTAATTCAAATTGCATTTAGTAGTCCTTAGGTGATTCCTTCGACCCAAAAAAAGGGGAGGGGAATCGAAAAATGTCCCCCTCCAATTTACTCTATTGCATTGATTTCAAAAGTGCATCGGCATAAACTCTGCCTTGTCCCTCTCCTCTAAAGAGGTCCAGGGCGTCATCACGACCAAGGGTATAAAGCAAAGTTTGTTGCCCTACTGGCGCGTAGGCAAGTACCAAGTCGACGAGGAAATTATAAGCTCCCCGCGTTTTGCCTTGCTTGAGCGAATCGTAATTATAGCCGGCAAAAGATTTACAGTCCACTACTTGATTGCGATGATTGACATAGCTATCGCCTACGATGACTTGGCAGCCGGCCGACCATGTCGAACGATTAGCCGAACCCATACCGGACCAATGAATGTTGATCGTGGTATTGGGTTTGTCCAAGCCTTTGGCGATATCAGCATCGGTCAACTTCTTATCAAGGTCCTGATCTCGATATACCAGCACACCATTGGTAGCGGGGCGTAAGGCTTTATAAGTCTTACTTTTGTTAGAAATCATATGCCAGCCAAAGCGATAGAGGTGTTGGCCCTCTACGAGGAACGCTTCTCTCCGTCTAGAGCTCTTTTTGGTGCTAGGATCGGTAGAACCCCAAAACTTAAATACTAAGCCATTGATTAGGAGAAAGAAGATGTCATCATTGACTCGTCCTCTGCCACCGTCCTTGCTACTATCTTGATCGCGTCGAATGCCCACAAAATGGATTTCCTTGGGATCAAATTGCCAATCTTCGATTTTCCGAGTATCGCAAGCCACTGGATAGTTTTTCACGGCTTCAATGACAGGGTGAGTATGCGTCAGATGATGCTGTTTGACCTTGTTGAGGACGCCTATCCAGGTGCTATGTTCCTGACTTGCAGGCTGACTAGCTGCTGCCCACCATTCACATACTTTGCCTGCTGGCCAAGCATTGATAAAACTCCAAGTCTTAGGACCGACAACCCCATCGGGCTTGCCTATCGAGCGCTGTCCTTCGACGGTTCGAATATACTCTTGAAAGAGACGAGTGGCAGAAAGCGTCACATAATCAAAAATACCGTTGGGCTTGTTTAGAGGCATAAAGCCCGCTGTATGGAGAAATGTCTGTAATTTCTCTACCTCATTGCCACTCAGTTCTTTTACGCTATACCATTGATTGCTTTCCCGAAACTTAGTTCTTGCCTCGGGAAAGTTAGGCATAGCTTGGTGTAAGACGCCCAGTAGGTTTGAGATACCGGCCTTTCTACCTCGGTCAACGCTGCCGATTTTTAAGATTGCCATAATGCTTGTTTTAGGGGGTTGGGGCTGTTATGATTGGGAAAGTAGGGCTTTGGGGATGGCTAAATCCATGGTGATAGTAAAACAGCACCAATCGTCGCTAATCTTATTGTCATCTTCGAATATGAAGACGTTGCGATCTCCTTCCAATCCTCCCTGTACCAATTGCTTATAGTTCAATTGTTCGGTGGTGACAAGTAACTTTAGGATGGTCATCGCCTGTGGTTTTTCTAAGCCCAAGCCAACAGCTCTATGGGTATTACTCCACATGACTTGCTCAACCTTAGCCGTATCTTCGTGTTCTCCTGGTCGGAAGACAATCTCTCCTTCATGGGCAATAATGGCATAATCATCCTGGAAATGCAGGAGATAGCAATAGAGGTCTTGTTCAACTCCGTTGAACGTTAGAACCGGTTTCATGCGAGAGCCAACCTTGCCGTTTCCTACAAAGAATTTTTGCGGATCTAATTCGATCTTATGCTCGCTTATTTTCAAGAATTCACTTATCGATAAGGGCTTTTCTGCATTTTCCAGTTCAGCAGATAGGTCCTTCTCTCTCAAGATCAAAGCATCGGGTTTATGATCAACTAATTCTAAACGGAAGTCTAGCCAAGCTTTGATTTTTGAATGTGGGTTGGAGAGTTGTAGGCTACGTTCCCAGTTCACGACTTTTCCTAAATCGAAGATGATAAACTCTTCTGGATTATCGTCAGTCTTTGCGATGGTCTTCAGTATTTTGTCGCTCTTGAGGTCCACCAATTGGTAGTTGGTGCCGATCGCATTAATGGCAAAGCTCGCGCTTGCTTTATCTTCTGCAAGTAAAATATTGCGGGCACTAGTTTTATCAGAAGCATGCCAGTCTGCAATTAGATTTTCCTTTTCTGATTCGCTCCCCTCAATCCATACCAAAACCGGCGCCGCAGGCAATGATAAAAGCACTGCTTGATAGTTTTGCTCAGGATCTAAGGAAACACTATTATCGTCTTGCCAATTATTGCTTTCTGGAGCCAGTTTGACAAACTGGAAGGAGCTTTGCTGGGCCCCGATGCGAGTCAATTTGGCTTTGCCAATTTCTTCTTCGGCTTGATTTTGTACCGCAATCAATATCGGCTGTTCAGCCTGAGCGGGAAGACCATGGATCGCTCCACATTTTACTACCCATTCGATTTGCTTTCGCAATGGATTTAGCGGATTGGGTTTTTCCTTGGCTTCGAGATCATAAAGGAGTTGAGAACCGATTGATTCATCGCCGAGAAACTTGGTGTATGGGTTAAAGCCACCAATGGTTTCAAATTGAGGCGTTTGCTCGGCGCCAATGCGCTTGACCTGCGCTCTGGTACGAGTAAACAAGTCGGTATAATTGACCTCGCTAGCTTGTTTGAGCGTCGTTACTAGATTGGTCGTAAAGACTCCACCTTGCTGCATATCACCAGCTACTTGCACACTTTCACAGGCTGCAAGGGCAATGTGTGGGGCGATAGGTACATTGATATTGGATTGCTTATCATAGCCACCATAATAGGAGGTGATTGCTCGTCTCTTATCTCCAGAAAGTGGATGCATACGACTGAGGATCATATTGGCCATGTCGCGTGTTCCACCCCCTGAATGGCAGCAATCTTGAGAGATCACGATAGAAGGACTTCCGAGTTTCTGGTTGCGCATTTCGTCGATAGTGGCGAGATCCTTGATTAGGGCAGCCATCTCTTTGTCAGCAATATGGCGATGGCCATCAGCATCTGATTCCCAATAAGTAACCATGGTCTGGTCTTTGCCGTTTGGTGCGAAAGGCAGAAATTCTTCTGCCGTAAGCTCTTCAGAACCGTGCCCACTAAAGTGGAACCAAGCGATATCATTGGCTTGCGCCTTATTGAGATGGCTTTGGAAGCCATCGAGAATGTTATTATAGGTGGCATTTTTATCTTCTAGGCGGAGGATGTGAATGTGCTCAGCATCTTCGCGGCCATTGAGATATTGTTCGATTTGATCCAGGTCTTTGATACAACCGCGCAAATCTGTAATGCCCTCGGGATAATTATTGATTCCAACCAAAAGGACATAGATCTGAGAATCAGTAGTGCCATCAGGACGCGGTCCTGTAGGAATAGGTTTGGGCATTACTGGCTTAGGAGGATCCCCATTTTCATTGGTTGTGCTACTTTCCGTTTCAGAACCTGTTTCATTTCCGTTTTCATTGGTGCTCGTCTCATTTTCCATAGTGATTGAGCGTTCGGCGAAGCCGGGTATAGCTTCTAGAGTTAAAACTTTTTGAATGGGCATTTTCATGTTATTAGGGTTAATCGGTTGAATTTTTGGAAGTATTTACAGTTGTTTTGCAGTATTTTTTCTTTGCTTCAGGGGCATGCGGAGTACGACTTTAGTACCCTCTGCTCTATGGTCCTCATCGTATAAGTCAATGATCTCGACATGTTTGCCTTTGACCTTTCCCATCGATTTGATACGCTCAGCGGTAATCTGCATTCCTTGTGATTTTCGGTTTTTTTGGAGCACTGAGGCTGATTGCAATTCTCTTGATTTTTGGCGACCAATTCCGTCATCTTCGATGACGATGCGAAGGTCTTTGCCCTGGGATTCTACATGGATATAGAGGGTTCCTGCTTGCTTTTTAGGTTTTAAGCCGTGGAGGACTGCATTTTCAACATAGGGTTGGATCACCATTGCAGGCACTTCAATTTGATCTGCATCTAAGCTCTCGTCGGCAAAAACATGATAATGCAGTTTGTCTCGAAAGCGTAATTGCTCGAGCGCTAAAAAATGCTCTATGGTCTCCAATTCATTGGCTAGGCTCGTGAATCCACTACGTGAGCTATTTAGGATTTTTCGAGAAAATCGAGAAAAGTGAATCAAGTATTTGGCCGCAGCTTCCTTTTTGTCCTGATTGACTAGAT
>JBCAWW010000221.1:0-7878 GCA_038534415.1 Bacteroidota bacterium
TCCAACGATATGAAGACTTTCTTGGGTTTGATGAAATCCAAGAACTATACGGATTACGAGACGGCTATTTCTACCTATAGTTGCCCGGCCCAAAACTTTGTGTTTGCGAGTGTGAGCGGCGATATCGCGATTTGGCAAATGGGCGACTATGTCAATCGTTGGCCGGAGCAAGGTCGCTTTATCTTGGATGGGACTCGCAAGGATCATGATTGGCAAGGTGAAATCCCTTGGCAACAGCATCCTCATGTATTCAATCCACGTGAAGGACATGTAAGTTCGGCCAATCAGCACCCTACTTCGCCGCTTTATCCCTACTACTACAATGGACGCTTTGCGAGCTATCGCGGGCGCAGAATCAAAAATTTACTCAATCAAAATGATAGCCTGAGCTCGGCTGACCTCAAAGCTTTCCAGCTCGACAATCACAATTTGATGGCTGAGGACGTTTTGCCTTTGATGCTGACTGAGTTAGACTCTTTGCCGCTCAATCCTCAGCAGGTAAAGGTGAAAAACCTGCTTACAAGTTGGAATTTTGATTATGAAGGAGACTTAGTCGCACCTAGTCTTTTTGAGGCTTGGTGGCGAGATCTCTATTACTTGATTTGGCAGGATGAGTTTGGGGATGCCGAAGTCGCACTCCGTTGGCCAAGTAGTAGCACTACCGTTGGTTTGTTACGAGATAGTGTGGTGCAGCGATTTTATCGAACGCCAAGTGACACGAGTCTCAAGACACGGACTCAATTGGTGCAGCGCTCCTTCCAGACGGCAGTAGATAGCTTTTTTGCACGCTATCCTAATGAAGACGATTGGCTATGGCAAAAGCGCCAAGGCACTGATATAAGACACCTTGCGAGAGTGGTTTCTTCCTTCCATCGTGCGGGTTTACCTACCAATGGGACCGCTAATGCCCTCAACGCAATCACGCGCGGACATGGTCCTTCTTGGCGGATGGTGGTGGAACTTGGACCGCAGCCAAAAGCATATGGTATTTATCCCGGCGGGCAAAGTGGCAATCCCGGCGACAAGGGCTACGACCAGTTTATCGACGATTGGGTCGAAGGCAATTATTATCCACTATGGTTGATGCGAGATGCGAATGATATCCGTGATTCTATCCAATCCAAAGTAGTGTTCAAATGAGGTTTATATTACGCATACTCCTGATTGCCGGACTGTCTTATTGGGCACAGTTGTACCTCCCGTTTTGGATAGCGGCTGTTGTCGCGTTTATCGTTGGTTTTTTATTGAGTGAGCGCCCTCAGGGCCGTTCTTTTGGCCGAAAGAAAAAGCGCAACTCCTTTAGCTTTTTGGCGGGATTTATTGCTTTGGCTTTGTTGTGGGGTGGATTGGCCTTTTATCTCGATCTCGAGAACGCTTCTGTCCTGAGTAGCAAACTCTCCCAATATTTGCTTAAAGCCGAAAGCGGTCCAATGGCCGGACCTTATCCACTCGTAATCATGACAAGCCTAATCGGTGGCTTGATAGGAGGCTTTGGCGCTATGACAGGCAATCTGTTTGGCCTAGCGGTCAAGTCTTAAGACTGATACTTTAAAGCCTTGGCCAAGTTAAATTCAAAGTCATCTCTTCTCTTGCGTAGTTTGATTTTGTTTTCTTTCAGAAAACGGGCAAATCCTTCGTCTTCTCCCAAGGCCTCAATGAGATCCTTTTTGTTTTTGATCTGATAGACCACGCCTCCTTCGATCAAGTAATAAATGGTCTTGCGGTCAAATTTTTGAAGGGTGCCCTCAAGTGTATCGACATCTTTGGTGAGTACTTTGCGGTGTTTGATCATGAGGCGGCGTTCGCCTTGGCGGAAAAACTCCTCATAGATGCCCCCGGGAAGCCCCGCGATACTACTGTCTTGGAGATTGACAAAGCGCATACCGATAAACTCAAATGCTTGGATCTTGGCTTGGTTTAAGATGATGTAGATCTTCTCAGACTCATTGACAAAAGCCGCAAAAAGCAGATTGTTGTAAATGTCGTAGTTGAGCTGCAGATTTTCATAATAGACACCTTCATACCAAAGTTTGCCTTCCAAAATGGTTTGCTCTGAGATGTATTGATTGCCCTTGGTCTTGGCATAATAATGTCGGTACTCCTTGCCATTGAGGAGGAGCTCTTGGCTCAGGGTCTCGCGCAAGGCTGCTTGATCTGTATCTTGGGCAAATAGCGGTAGACAGAATAGGCTACAAAAAAAGAAACTCAATATTTTCATGCTATTGTACTTCAAAGGTAGTGGTACCGAATAACTTCTGACCGCTTTGGCTGAGGCCGTTGACCACGACGCGATAGTGGCCCTTATCATCTCCACAAAAAAAGCTACGTTCGAGACTTTGGCTAGAATACCAATTTAGACCAGCTTCCCAATGCAGTAGGGAACGAAAATCTGGAATTCGCGCTTGCTCAGTCTGGGCGTAGTCAGGCGCTTGAAATTGACGGGCTCTTTGGAGAGGTTGATACTTTTGCTCGATGATATAATCTGGGAAGGGCTGACCGCCAAAGTTTCGTTTGTAGGTAATAAAATTGACGATACCGTGAAAAACCGATCTCCCTGCGATATAGCGTCTCCCTACGATCTCCACTCGCTCAATTTTGAGCGGATCATAGTCCCATAGATAGGCTACGTCTTCGATCGGAATCCCATCTATCATGACCAAAGCCGGAGAATCGAAGTGAATCGAATTGGAAATTGAATTCTCATTGGCATATAAATCGTTGACATCAAGATATTCGTTTTTACGTCGGTTGCGGCGGTGTACATAATTGAGAATCTCCAAAAAGACCTCCTCCATTACTGGAAAGCGCGTATAATCATCCAAAAAGTAAACCCAGTCGGGATCTCCGTAAAAGTAACTGTCGGGCAACTTTGGTGCTTTACTGCCTCTAACCTCCGTAAAATCGAGATAGGCATTGTTGATTTGAGCATTGCGGCTAAGACTCTTGATGTAAGCAAGCTTGGCGCTATCCACGTCCCATGTGAGCGGGCGTAATATTTGATGATTCTTGGCAAAGTTGGATTTGATCTCGACCGATTGGATACTCTGTCCCTCGGCCCAGAAGAGCATATCTTTTTGTTGTATCTCCGGAGGAAGAATCAAGGAAAATTCGCCATTTCCGCTGAGCGGAACAGGAAAAATCCGGGCGTTGTCGCCGGGAAACAAAACAAATACCCCCTCACTAGCGCCTTTAATTTGGCCTTGAAGGCTTGGGGCTAAAATCTCTGCCGGGTAGCTCTTATTGGGGCTTTCAGATTGGGCTGCTGCTTTGGACTGTGAAATAGCGGGTAAAGCAACTGGCCAAGCAGGATCATATTTATGGACGGCAATAGAGAGCTGAGCCCAATCTTGATTATCCAAGGCTGCAATATTGAGCTTGGCTTCGCTGCGCGAACGATAAGTCTTTTGGTCCGTGGAGATACTAAGGTTTTCGCTGGGAGAACTATTAGCTTCTGGAGTGGGAGAGGACAGTTCCCCGATGGAGGGGGAAAGTGGACGAAAAGGGTGCACGATCCTGATCCCTGCCTCAAAAAAGTGCTCGGGGCCAGCGTTCCGCATGGCGGCAGTATAAGCCTTGAGATAATAAACACCGCTATTGAGACTGCCTTCCACAAATAATTGCGCTTGGGCAAAGCCATCGATCAGGCTGACTCGCTCTTGGACGACTGCTTTGGCGTCTTGGTCCAGCAACTCTATATAAAGCACCTTGCTCTCTTGGCTGGTTTGGCCGGAGCTATTCATGCAGTAGGCCGCCATCCAGATGGTTTCTCCACTGAGATAGAGGTCTTTGTCTAAGTGAACAAAGACGCTTTCCTGTTGGGCAAAAAGGCTGGCTTGCCAAAGGAAAAGGCTAAGGAGGATTATTCGATTCATCATTCTACCCAAAAATCAGGTTTGACTTCAGTACCTCCCTGTTCGCGGCAATCACTGCACTCAGGAGTCGTGAAAATATATCCGGTAATTAATGGCCTATCAGCAAAGTCATAAAAGACTTGACCTTGGTTGATCTTGGCAAATACATTGGCGTCGATCTCTTCTTGCGTAAAACCTGCATTGATGCGCATGAGCGTGTCTATTGTCGTGCCGCATTCTCTAAAGCCATTAAAGACTCTGATGCCGAGCGGTAATTCTGAACGGTCGATAAAAATCCGCTTGGTACTCAGACCAGAAGCACTAAAATAACCCAATACCGCTTCGCTCGGATCATCAAGGTTTTGAATATTACCTAAGCGAGACTGCGGCTGACGGTCGAATAAAGAGCCGATATTTTCGGTAGATTCTTTGATGGTCTTCCAAAACAAAAATTCTTGTTCTGACATCACATATTGGCGAAGAAAAATGCTGTAACGCTTGTCTAGACGATTGGTATTGGTGGTAATAAACTGGAGCGGATGTCCTAGCAATCGATCTTCGGTGTTTTGGGCGGTCGAAGCGACATTGATCCCGACTGAGGACTCTGTTTTATAGCAAGTTGGGTAGGCTTGTACCGTTTCGCTTTGGTCATTGCCGAGATAAATGTAGTTGGCCGGATAAAGGACTCCGTATTTCCAAGTTTCTACCCATTGATAGCGATAGAAGCGAGAATTGGCTTCTGGGTCATTGGTATTGACAAAGAGTTGGACCCCTTCGACTGGGCCTTCCGAAGTAACTCGACTATCATAGTCCCAGAAGATACTATCGATAGGCGGGCTGCGTTTGATCTGCTCGAGGGTAGAAGCATAAGATTTGCCGCCAATATTGAGCAACAAGCGATAGCTTTGACCGACTACCGCTAGAAAACTGCTCGAATCGCTCACATAAATGCCATCAGCGCTCAAAGTAAAGGGAAAAGTTTGCCCATCTTCCGACTGGACTTCTACGCTGGCGTTGGAGATCGGCTCGAAATTCGTTTCGCTAACGGGGCTGCTATAACTCAGTTTGACGACATAGGGTTCTGCCTGATCGGTAATGAGTCCTTCAACCACGAGGAAGCGTTCCCCGGCGGGGATATCCACCTCATAAGGCTCTATACAAGCTGTGAGCAGCAGCAAAATGAATAGATAGGGATATATTTTCATCGGAACTCGAAAGTATAGGTGAGGGTTGGGATAGGACGGCTAAACACAGACAGTTGGTAGGTTTGAATATTGCCGCGTTCGATCCTAGAAAAGACCGAATAGGCATTATTGCGACCGGTAAGATTGTAGACCGAGAAGGAGAAGGAGCTGTGTAGCAACTTTTCGACTCGGTGATCACCTTCGATATTGAGCCCCAAATCAATACGGAAATAGTCCGGAATACGAAACTGATTACGATCGGCAAAGAAAGGAATCACCGTGCCATTGAACTGATATTGGGCGATCGGAAGCGTAGTCGGACGTCCGGTATTGTAGGTTACGTTGAAGGAAAAGTTTAGGCGACGGCTAAACTTATAATTGGAGATGAGGGTGAATTTGTGCGGCTGATCAAAGTTGGAAGGGTAATACTCTCCGCGGTTGATCTGCTCGCTTTGAAAGGGAGACTGCGTCTGAACGAAGGCTCTCGAATAGGTGTAGGAAAACCAGCCCGTCAGCTTACCCGTCTTTTTGCTAAAGAGAAACTCTACACCATAATTTTGGCCGAGGGCATTGATGACATCCGTCTCTATCACTTCGTTGACGAGAAGGTCGGCTCCCTCTTTGTATTCAAGGAGATTGACCAATCGTTTGTAGTAAGTCTCCACCGAAAACTCCAAACCCTTTTGCGGAATGTTGTAGTACAAGCCAAGTGCAATTTGATCCCCAATTTGTGGGGGGAGATAGGTATTGCTCAAGCGCCAAGTATCTGTAGGCGAAATGGCTACCGAATTGGTGAGCATGTGGATATACTGTCGCGTCCGATCAAAGCTAAATTTGAGGGCTAAGTCGGTATTGAGCTTATAGCGGCCTGACAAACGTAGTTCTGGACCCAAATAAGGCTGGATAATCTCATTGGCGCCGTAAAAGGTAGTATCTACGATAAACTCTGGCTCACGCGGCAAACCGTCTGCATAATTAAAGACCGAGCCCTGCCCCACTAAGGCATAAGCAGAAAAGCGCAATCCTCCATAGACCGCAAAGCGGGGCGAAATATTCCATTCGTCGCCAATGTAAAGCGCGCCTTCGATTCCGCGTTCGGAGGGAAGGTTGACGGCTTGGCGGGCTGTTTGTTCGCCTAGCGGGAGGTAAGACCCTGGATTGAGGTCATAGCCAATCAGCTTAGCGCCAAAACGGATATGATGCTTGGAAGCCGGGTAATAGTCAAAATCAGTACTGACACTGTATTGATTTATGCCATAATCAAGATTGAAGGCGTTGGACGCGATGCGATCACTTTCTACCTCGTACTCGTACTGGCTAACACTCACCGCAAACAAGCTCGAAAAAGAGTTGCTAAAGAGGTGCCTAAAACCAAGCGTTGCACTGGTGTTTTGATATTGAAAAACCGTATCCGCATTGAGGCTAAACTCATCCTGGCTGCGGTAGAGGGAGAGTGAAACACTGTTTTTTTCGTTGAATTGATGGTTGACTCGGGCGATGCCATCCGCAAAGAAGGCGCTACTATTGTTGAGCGTAGGATCGTCGAGTAGGCCTAGCAACCAATTGGAGTAGGTACTGCGCAATCCCACGATATAAGAACTGGTATCTCTTTTGATCGGACCTTCAAAGGTGAGCTTACTGGTCAGCGGGCTGATGCCTCCTGACATGGTAAAGCCTTTTTTGTTGCCATCGCGGATGGCGACATCAAAGATAGAAGAGACGCGACCACCATATTGGGCCTGTAAACCACTCTTGTAGAGGTCGGCACTTTTGATCACGTCTGGATTAAAGGCCGAGAAAAAGCCAAAAAGGTGAGAGGGATTATAAATGACCCCATCGTCGATGGTGATGAGATTTTGATCGGTACCGCCGCCGCGAACATTAAAACCCGAGGAACCTTCCCCCACAGACTGGACACCCGGTAGGGTCAAAGCGATCTTCATCACATCGGCTTCTCCCAACAAAGTTGGGGTAGTCTGGATCGTTTGGATATTGATCTTGGCCACTCCTGTTTGGACGCTTTCTACTTGACTGCGCTCACTCGTAATCTGGACTTCTTTGAGGGCAACGATCTTTTCTTCCATCTCTACGTCTAGCTGCCCATCGGTATACAGTGCTATTTGGCGGCGAGTATCCTTGCGGCCCGCATAGCGATACTGGATTTCATAAGTTCCCGGTGGAAGACTGATGACATAATAACCAAAATCATCGGTCAAAGTACCGACTACTGGCCCTTCTTTAAACACCGAAGCTCCCACTAATGCCTGACCCGTATTGATGTCCTTGAGATAGCCATAGAGCTTGACCTTGGTATTGGGTTGACTTTTGGCTTCTTCGCCAATTTCAAATAGTTGGGTTTCTAAAGAAAAAAGATTTTCCTCTGCTGGCCCTTCTTCTTCCCGATCAAAAAGCGCGCTTTCGATCTCTTCGGCAGAGCTTGCTGCTTTGGGACTTGGGATGGGAGAGGCAACCAGCGGAAGGATTTTTGTCTGCTGGGTCAAAATGATACTCCCTCCCTCTCGATAATAGCTCAAAGCGGTCTCTGCGAGCAATGCTTTGAGAAAAGGATCAAGGGCCTGGGCCTTGGCTTCATGACTGACAAACACACTGTCAATCCATTGAGGAGCAAAATAAAATTGAATAGGGTATTGAGTCTCAAGTTCGAGGATGGCCTCGTATAGTAGCTTGTCCTGAAACTTCGCGTCTATCCGCAAATCATCAGGATTTTGTCCCCAAACTAGGAGGGGCAAAAAAAACAAAAACAATACCCCCAAAAAAGGAGGAAAGGATTTCATATCGACGATACAGTAGTTAGTTCAAGATTGAAAAGCAGAAAACGAGGG
>JBCAWW010000222.1:0-7875 GCA_038534415.1 Bacteroidota bacterium
AAAATCTACATCAAGCGCTAAAGAGATGGAACCATTAGTGGCTCCAGGCTCACCACAATCACCACTAAGGGCCAAAATGATTTCTGATTGGTCAAGGGTAAAGGGTGCGTCTAGTAGATAACTTGCCTCTAATATTTTGGTGCTGCTATTGTAATCAAGAGATAATAAGTCCCATTCATTGATGCCTGATTGCCAGACGATATCTGCAGTATCTCCACTCCAAGCTAAACCTAGAGGGATGCTAAATCTGACTTTATAGTGAGCGCCTTCGCCAAGTGGATAGCTATTGTTATGGGAGGTAAGCGTATAAGTAAAGTTTTCTTTTTGGCCGTCAAACATATCGGCTGGTGTTTCTGAAAAAACACTCATTGCTGCGCTCATACTACCTTGTGGAGTGCCACTGGCGCTTTGTGGGTTGTTGTCGCAGGTGTTGTCATAAGCAAGTGTGTAAGCCCAGCCAGCGAGGCCTTGGCCTGCACAAGGGTCTACACAACAGTGGTACATATCAAATTTGATGACGTAATTACTACCCGCTGGCAAATCTGGCAAAGTGAGCTCTACACTACCTACTGGGCTTGATCCCAAACAACTATAAGCGCCATCATTGCGGGTGGCAGTAGTACTAGTCGGCGTGATGGAAATAGGCGTTCCGTTTTCCCCAATCTGATAGGTGATGCTGTTTTCGTCTATCCTTGAATAAAGGTCTTGATTGTAACTCCCAGCTGTGGACTTAAATAGATCTATTACTAAATCTTCGGCTGTTCCATCGCCATTATTGCTGAGCGTAATGCTCTGCTGACTTGCTTCTCCTGCACCATAACAAGTATTGAGAGAATCTGTGCTTGCCACTGAGATGTTGGGGTTGACGATATCAATATCTAGGTAAGCATAGCTTTGGTCATCATTTTGGACCTGAGCGCCTGCTCCCCAAAAAATATCAATCGTACTTTGTACCGTCATATCGGTACAGCCCGTTGCTACTATGGTTTCTGTTATATCTAAAGATTCAAAAGAGTCAAAGTAGTGATCACCATTGCCAATACCACTAAAATCGCTACCACTCAAGAATAGGGTATCTGCAGTTGCATTTAATGTGCCGATGTCTATAGAGCTAAGCGTCAGTCCGCTACCGTAATCATCCACCAAGAATAGATCACTCAAGCGTCCGTATCCTCCATTTATAATAGAAATGGTTCTAGTGGTGGTTACCCCTGGATTTACCGTAACGCTTGTAGGGCTGATATTGGTAATGCTTAATGCTGCATATAGGATATTATAAGCTTGAGATTGATCACTTAACGTCCCTTCATTTGTCGTGAGATTAAATGTGTTTCTTGGGGTATTTCCATTAAGCATATAAGTCCGGCCATCAAGGTCGGCTTCATATTGGATGGTAAACGTCAAGGTACCTGCTACTGGGAGATCTCCTGCGGAGAACGTCAGGCTCGCGTTATTGCTGATGTCTACCTCTTGGACATTATGTCCAGAAAGATTGCTTATACTTCCACTGATGTAGTTGATACCCTGAGGTAAACCAACAATAATACTCTGGCCTGTGAGGGGGACAGAGCTACTGTTTACATATTCAATCGTAAAGGTTTTAGCGTTATCAAAGACTATGATTTCGCTAGGAGTAGTAAAGCTTGGGTAGACATCGCTAAGCGTCTGGGCAGGTAGTTTGGAAACTACGATGCCAAATAAGGCTAAAATGAAGAGGCGAAGGACGATGACTTTCGAAATGGGTTGATGAGTAGAATTCACGTCAAGCAATTATTATTATGGTAGTTTGGAATTACACCACAATAATAGTCGGAAAAATTAAATTAAATGGTTGTTTAATAAATCGAGTATTACACCATCTTAGAATGAAAAAGGCCTCCTCTATCGGCATAATAGAGGAGGCCTTTTCATAAATAATTGCTTGTAGCCGGAACGAAATCTTACGTGCTTATTGCAAGATCAACTTTTGTACTGTTCGTTTATTTTGATCTCGGAGTTCTATGAAATAGACCCCTTTAATCGCACCCAAATCTAGCTGTGTAGGGAGGCTTTGGTGCTCGAAATCAAGGACCTTTCTGCCCTGGAGGTCATAAATTTGAATATTTGCCTGTTGAAGACTTGGGCTTGTAATGGATACCTTTCCACTAGACGGGTTAGGATATACTTTTACCTCCGGACTGATCAAATCGCTTATGTTTGTCGTCACATTATTACATACGATATCATAGGTTTGAGCCTCTATGAGATTGAGTGTATCTCTTACTGTTTGCCCATCACAGACGTAAGAAATTTCGTATTGTCCCTTAAAACCTTTCACGCTTGTGGTACCATTTGCCGTAGTAAATACTGTTTCATCGGTCCACCATTCGTCAAAAACGAGCTCGATAAAGGTTTCGCCCGGCTTGCTGAGGGTCCAATCTTGTCTGAATAAGTTCGCTGCTGGGTTGAGCCAAGTAGAGCCGTCCCAGAAGTTCCAGAATAAAAATCCATCCATACTAGGATGACTAAAAGTAGCGGTAAGAAAGTCTCGGAGATAGTCTGCTCCTAGATCTTCGTTTACGATGGGGGGGAGGTCAAACTCAGTCACCTTTGCCTTGAGCCCATAGGCATTATAAAAGTCATCATAAGTAGCCAAAACGGAAGGGATGCCATTGGGAAAACCTCCGATATGTCCCTGAAAACCAATGCCATCGATAGGTGCCCCAGAATTGATAATCTCCCCTAGGTATTGCTTCAATTCATCATATTGCTGTGCTCCAGGCTCATTGCTGAGGGTGAGAGTTACAAAATCATTGAGCCAAAGCCCGATGGTGCTGTCTTCATTATAGGCTTGCTGAAATATTTCGCTATATAATTCCCGCCCAGTCGAGTAGCCATTATTACCAGCAAAAGCGTCTGCTAATGTTCGATTGGTTACGATCTCGTTGATTACATCCCATTCAGCGACCTCACCCGCTATTCCCGGATAATTGAGGATCGTATTGAGGTGTTGGTCGATACGATTTTGGATATACGGGATATCGTTGAGGTTGGCATTGATGTCGTTAGGCAGGTTGTTGTCCCCCGGCCATACCAAATTATGCCCTCTGATCTGGATGTCAT
This sequence comes from Bacteroidota bacterium, assembly GCA_038534415.1. Taxonomy (GTDB): domain Bacteria; phylum Bacteroidota; class Bacteroidia; order J057; family J057; genus JBCAWW01. The sequence continues at coordinate 3,103 of JBCAWW010000222.1, forward strand.
TGTTGCGGAGCCAGTTGACTGCGCTTACGAGTTCAGATTTGTTGACAAACCACTCGTTTTCCCAAGCAGGCCATTTCATATCGTTTTCAAATACTACCCAATTAAAGCCATGTCCTTGTCCGTCTAGGTCGAGAATTTTGTTGTAGTAAATGATGTTTTGGTTGTTATTACCGGGTAGTTTATCTGCGGTTATGGCGCTGCCGAACGCAAAGTCATGTTTGAGCATTTTGACCTCTACACCTGCATTTTCTAGTGGATCGCCATTGCTATTGGTGATATTGAAACTGAGCTCGGCTTTACGCAAGGAATCTATTCTTGCTGCCGCTGCTGATCGCCAAGCTGCGTTTTCTTCATAGCCAGTATAAAACTGATTATTGATCTCATTGGGGAGATTGTCGACAGCTGTGGTGTTATCATAATTCAGGGCGGTAAAACCTCCAATCTGGATGGTTTGGGCCTGAAAAGCAAGGTGGAAACCCCAGCTCATGCCATTGGCGGCATAGTTACTACCGGCGGTAAAGGGGATCAAGTAACGCCGCCATTCTGTTCCAACAGGCAGTGTCAAGATTACTTCCTTGGCAAAAGTAAAGGCATCCTCTACAAAGAAATTGACCTTGCCTTCTCCTCCGACTGAGCGGATATAAAATACGGCTAACATCACATCTCCATTCTGCACAGCAGTAGTATTGCGAATGTTCCATCCTGCGTCCCAAGGGGCACCACCTGGAGAGGCGAGTACATGTTCCACCATTTTGGTAAATGGCTGTCCAGTTACAGTTTGTTGATTGTTGCTGCTACCATAACCAATAGCAGTATTCATAATATCAGTTTCATTGTCAAAAAACACCCAATTGCCTGTCGGTAGGTTATGATTGACTTGCAAACTGTCTTGAAGCTGGGTGTGATAGGTGTCTTGCGCCTTAAGTGCTAGCAAGAGACCAAAAGTCAGGATGAGGAAAGCAAAGTATTTCATAGATGAAAGCTAGCAAAAAATATAAAAACAGACGCTTGAAACTATTGCTCAAGCGCCTGTAAGAATTGACTACTATTGTTTTAATACGCGTAGGGTTCCGGCATGAACGCCATCCACTTTTAATTGCAGGAAGTACATGCCAGCACTCAAGTTCTTGAGATCAGTTTGGAGACGATGATTTCCCGGCGCTGTGATGCCTGTGTTTTCAAGTTTTACCAGATTGCCAAGGCTATTGTAAACGCTTAGTTCTACTTCAGCCAGCGTGGCCAAATCATATTCAATGGTTAGCTCGCTATTGACAGGATTAGGATAAGCGATAAAAGCGTTCAGCAAAGCTGGGGTCTCTATACTAGTCAACGTCGCTCCAAAGGAGAGCCAATCAATGGTAAGCGTTCCGGCGAAGCCACCTACCCCTGGATCTATAAACATTTGAATCTTTTCGATACGCTCTGCATCAACTGGGCAAGGTGCCGTCATACAGGGAGAACCGCCATAAGCTCCATCTTCATATGCATTGGTAAAATCAAGCTCATAAACCGCATAATCAGTTCCTAAAGTCGCAGAGGGCGGGCTGAGATTGGTCAAATATCCGGCATTGTCTTGTAGGTCTACTCTTAGTACGGTCGAATCTACGCTCGCTTTGGCCCGCACAAATAGTTTGTTATTGCTCCCAAGGGCATCTATCAAGATCAATTCTCCCACATCATTATGAGTGCTATAAACTACTGGAGCATATTGGCCAGAACTACCATCTCCGGTGATGATCCATTCATCATTACTGACGGTGGAGGTCAACCCAGCAATGTCATCCAAAAAGAGGGAAGTATTGTCATCCATTTGGTCGCTATAATTGATGAGCCCTTTTGGTCCCATATCTTCCCCGGCTGGCTGGCCGATAGAAACAAAATCTATATAGACTTCGCCATTAAAGCCTCCCTGAGCGGGATCTGGATAAAGCAACATTTGGGTGATGGCAGTCGGATCAACAGGACATGGACCAGCGGTACAAGGCGAGCCACCAAAGCCTCCATCAAAATAGTTGCCGGAAAAATTGTATTCGTAAACCTCATATTCAGAGGAGATTACTTTGGTAATAGCGGCAATAGAAGTAACATATCCAGCGGTGTCCAAAATGTCCAAACGTAAAGGCACAGAACCCGTGCTGCTATCTACTCTGGCGCGAACAAAGACCTTATCTAAAGCAGGAGCCATATCCAAAAAGACTTGTTCGCCACTATTTTTGTCATGCAATATGTAAGAGACTGCCGAGAATGCCCCGCCACTACCGTCTCCACTGATAATCCAATCGCTGCCTGTTTCTGTGGATACCAAGCCAGCTGGATCACCTATGTATTCGACTGTCTCATTGTTGAAATGATCCTCATATAGCAAGACGGCTTCTGGGCCTGCTGCTTCTAGTGGAGTCCCAAAAGAGATGTAGTCTATCGTTATATCGCCCAAAAACATACCTGCACCCGGCTCAATGAAAATGGTAATATTGCCGATTCTCGTGCCATCTACTGGACAAGGAGCTGTCGCTGCTGTACACGGTGTACCTCCATAGCCTAAGTCAGAATAGGTGCCTGTGAAGTCATATTCTAAGACGGTATAGTCGGTCCCCACAATCTTGGTGATAGAACCCTGGGTAGTGATAAAGCCATTGATATCTTGTAAATCCATCCTCAAGGCGGTATTGGCCATACTTGATTTGACTTTGACATACATCTTATTGTTAGCGGTTACGTCTAGGTCGATCGTGTCCAGATTACTATTGCGGAAGATATAAGTAAGCGGATCATAAGGCCCCATTGTACCATCGCCGCTAATGGTGATAGTCGAACTGTCAGTATTGAGCGTGAGGTTGTAGCCCATTGCTACAGAGGAAAATGAGTTGATAGAACTATCTGTGTCAAAATGGTCTTGAAAAACATCTGACATCGGGATTAAGGAAGGTTCGGAGCCAAAGGCGATATAATCTATCACGACGGTGCCTGTAAAGCCTCCAACACCGGGATCGGTATAAAATACCAGCCGGCTGATCACCGAGCTATCGACAGCACAAGGTCCAGAAGAACAAGGCGTGCCTCCATACCCTCCGTCTTGATAAATCCCGCTAAAGTCAAACTCAAGAATTTGATAAGTGGTACTGAGGGTTTTGGTAAGGCCCGGAAGGGAAGTCAAATAGCCTGTAGAATCCTGAACATCCAAGCGTAATTGAGTGCCAACTGCGCTTGCTTTGGCTCTAATAAAAATTTTGTTGTTTGCACTCATGTCCACTTTGATGCCCATATTAGCGGCTGGATCGTGGAGGTCATAAGTAAAGGCATCAAAAGCGCCGGGATTATTGGCGGTGATGGTCCATTCGTCATTGGCTTCGCCGAACGAATAGCTCGCTGCTCCGCCAGTAAAGGCGGGATCGTCATTGTCAAATTGGTCTAAATAGACCTGAGCGTTAACAGCATGTGCCCAAAAGAGCAGACTGGCAAGTAGTAAGTAGTATCCTTTCATAAGTCGAAGTTGATTTGGTTATTAGGTTAAGCGATTAGAGTTTCATTAGAGTATCTCTACGAAGCGTAGGTTATCGACATTCACTTCTAGCAGCGTATTGCTATCATCATCGTCAGTGAGGAATATTTTGACAATCCGTACCTTGGCAGGGTCGACAATCGCATCATTGAGATCGACAAATCGGTTGAGGGGAATGGATAATCTTTGCCACCCATCGCTATCTAGATGAACGGTATGGGCAAAGTCATTGGGCGATCCATTATTTTCTAATAGGATCAGGATGACGTGGGTATTGTTGCGGCCATTATTATTGACATCAAGTTCAAGCAGAGTATTATTGGGGGCAGTGCTGATGCCAAAGTCTTGAAAACTATCCCCCTGTAAGCCGAAATAAGATTGTACGCCCCCAATCCAAGTGATATCTAGGTCATCTGTCCCACTGATTTTGAGGTAGTTGTCATTGATGGGACTTGGATCGCTATTTTGTACTGCAGTTTGTGAACTTTCGTTGATGGCTCCCTTAAAGATCCAGCGTTCCGTGAGCGGGCGCATCCCCCCACCATCAAAATCATTGACCAGTATATAGTTGACTGTAAAAAAATCAATTGGAGACCGTGCTACCCCACCATTGGCAACCACTGTGATAGGCCCTTTTACTACGTTTTCGGGCACAATAGCACGAATCGAATCTGGGGTGCTGATGACCACTTGCGCTTGAATACTATCAAAAAAATAGACCTCAAGCGGTTCGTAAAAGTTTTCTCCATAGATGGTTACCACCTCTCCCGGAGAGGCAGGTTGAGGATTGACAGAATATACCTCGGGAGGATCAAGCGTGATGCGAAATTGAGTGTTGACCTCCCCAAAAGGAGTGCGAAGGATGACTTCATGATCTCCTAATGGTACGCTGGCCGGAATCCGCATTAGCAGGGCATGATCGGCATTGTATGCATTATTAAAGTTGACCGATTGGCCGCTAAAAGAGATTTCTTGGAGGTCGCCAAGGTTTTGCCCCTCGATTACTACCAGAGTCCCTTCTGGACCAAATACTGGATCTACAATATCAATGCTGGGGGGACCAGGATCTTTTTGACATGCCGTGAAGGCAAGACAAAAACTCAAAAGCAAGTAAATATATCGCTTAGAATACATCATGAGAATTGATTAGTAGCCCGGATTTTGTTCCAGTTTGGGATTGATTTCAAGTTCGGCAGACGGGATTGGAAACAGCAGATTATGGATAGAGGGATTCTTGCCATGAAGGCTAAGAATTTCAATAGCTCGCCCTGAAC